>WRHL01000117.1 GCA_009783245.1 Coriobacteriia bacterium | reverse complement strand
GACTCCGCTCACTCGCGCCACTCCGGTGGAACCGGCCTGGGCCTGGCCATCGTCAAGCACGGGGCACAGTACCACAAGGCCACCCTCTCACTGGAAAGCAAGCCGGGCGAAGGAACCCAGATAACCCTGGAGTTCCCCCGTCTGGGCTGCATCGACTGAGCCCAGGCGTGGCCTAAGTAAGGATATAACCATTCAAAGGATTCCGTAGAGCATGATGGGAGGTTCACCCTAGGAGAATGGGATTTGACGAACAGCTGGCAGAACTCAACGATGCCTTAATCGAGATGGGCATGGTTGTCGAAAGAGCAATAATGGATGCGAGCAAGGCCTTGATTGAGCAGGACAGCAAGCTCGCCAAAGAAATCATCGCCCTTGACGATGAAATCGATCAGCGGGAGCGGGAGATTGAGAGCCTCTGCCTGAGAATCATGTTGCAACGACACCCCATTGCCAGCGACCTCAGGCTTGTTTCGTCCGTGATGAAAATCGCCACCGATTTAGAGCGGATAGGCGACCATGCCTCTGATATATCGGGATTGGTCGTCGTACTCTCCCACAAGCAATACAGCAGGCAGCTTGAGCATATCCCGCACATGGCAGAGGCAACCATGAAGATGGTGGTCAAGAGCATCGACGCCTTTGTCAACAAGGATTTGGAGCTTGCAAACGAGGTTATTGCCGACGACGACCTCATTGACAGCCTCTTTGAGACGGTCAAGGGCGAACTGGTCGAACAGATAAGAAACGACAGGGACAACAGCGACCAGGCCATCAATCTGGTCATGGTGGCAAAATACTTCGAGCGCATCGGTGACCACACCACCAATATTGCCGAGTGGGTCGTCTTCTCACTCACCGGCATACATAAAGACAGCAGGATTATGTAGCTCTGCGGTTGTCCCGCTCCGAGCCTGGGGCACAGGTGACTCTGGAACCCGGAGGCCTCCGCCAAACCGCGGGTCTTAATTCACTGCGTGAATAGCCCCGCGCGCGCTCCGGAACCCGGAACCACCTATGCCCCAGGCACAGAGCAGAACAGCCAGGACGATGAGCCCCAGCGGCAACTTCGTGCAACCTTTCTGTCTTTGGCAGGGTATTAAAGACAAGCGATGGAGTTCATGGGTGCAGTACGACCTTGAACAGATAGTACGCGAGTACGGAGACCTGGTACTCCGTCTTGCTGTATCCAACACCCTTAACCGGGCGGATGCAGAAGACGTGTTTCAGGAGGTCTTCATCCGTCTGGTGCGCTCCCTTGCCAAGATAGAAAACGAGGAACACCTACGGCACTGGCTGATAAGGACGACGATCAACCGTTGTAAGAGCCTTTTTTCCAGCGCCCCCAGGAGGCGGGAGTTACCTGTTGATGAGCTGCCAGAGACAGTCGAGGCCTCTCCTGACAACCAGGAAGCCACGCCGGCAATCGATGCCCTGCAACGGCTTCCCGAGAAGTACCGCGCTCCGCTCCACCTGTTCTACTGCGAGGACCTGCCCATCAGCGCCATCGCTGGAATACTCGACTCAAGTGAGGGAACCGTCAAGTCCCTGCTTTCCAGAGGGCGTGCGCTCCTCCGTGAATCCTTGAAGGAGGTGTCTTATGCTTGAAGACTCATACCGTAAGGAGATGGAAGGCATCCACGCTTCTGAGGCCCTGAATGCCGATACCTTGAAGAAAATGCAGGCGGAACAGGCGAAGCTCCCTCTTGCCGAGCAGCCCGATTTAGAGCCGCTTGATGGACTTAAAGTAGTCGAGGGCGCGGTGGCACACCTGCCGGCCAAACCCCGTTCTTCGAGAACCAGGAGGCCGCTCCTATTACTGGTGGGCTTGCCCGCTGCCGCCTGTCTGCTTCTTGCCTTCCTGGGAGTAACCTTCTTCTTCCAGACACCGGAGGGCCCAGGCCAAAACCCCCAGCAATCCTACGTATTCCAGCTGGTGGAGGGCACAACCACCCTTTCCGGAGGCCTCCAGTTTGGCAGCATCGACGGGCAGCCGGGCGGCGCGGCATCGGTCTTGCGGCGTGCCGAATGCCCCGAGGCACTGCTGCCTGCAGGCATCCTCGAGGCAGCGCCCGTTTCCCTGGGCGTCTGCTCGGTCTATCTTGGATTCGACGAGCAGCAGGAAACGTATTACGCCGCCTACCAAGAAGAGCCATCAAGCGCCACCTGGACACTGCTCCAGGCAGCCGACCTCAGCGAGGCCGCCTTCGTCCAAGCACTCGAAGACTACCTGGCCTGACAACCTTCTCAAGAGATTCTGTAAACTGTGGGACCTTTCGCTGCTGGAAGCAGAGCGGGGAGCCTGCTTTTGAGCAGCGGTGTTAATGAGAGGATATGACCAATCTGCTGTTGGTCATATCCTCTTGTAAGGGTGAGAGCTTAGCGTCTAGAGTTTTGCGCCGCAGCCGCCGCAGAACATGGATTCCACGGGGTTTTGGAGGCCGCAGCTCGCGCAGAGCTTACCCGCTGCCTCGGCCACCGGCGCTGCCTCCACGGGGGCAGGAGCGACAGCTGCGTCGGAAACGACGGGTACCGCTGCTGGAGCCGAAGCATCG
>WRHL01000116.1 GCA_009783245.1 Coriobacteriia bacterium | reverse complement strand
AGGAGTGGGTCGGCCATCGCCTTGACCGCGCAGCCATGCAAGCCCTGGTTGCACCCAGGTCCAGCTGAAGCATCCACTTGCGCCTGCTTGGAATGGACAGCGCACCAATCCTGGTGCAATTGACGCATCTACGTGCGCCTGCCCACATCCTCCCGTCATTGCGAGCGTAGCGCGTAGCGTGTAGCGTGGCAATCTACGGCAGCGGTTGGGGATATGTGGCGTTAACACAGCGCAGTTACTCCCGGTCGATTCTTTTCCTCTACGAACCTGCAAGGTGATGCGCTGTGACAAACTGGCAACAATGAGGGACTACTGCATAGATTGCCACGGCGTTCGCTTCGCTCACTTCTCGCAATGACGGGGAGGTTTATGCAGGCGCACGTAGATGCGTCAACAGCACCTGGGTGGGAGTGCTGCCTCCCCCTTGTCCCTCTATGTGACAAAAACGTACCGACCCCGTGTCACACCGACCCCGTGTCACACTCTTGCAGCTGGATTTAACTGATTGACGGGAGGGTGGAGAGGACAGCCTGCTGGACAGCCTGGGCGGTGCCCTCACAGGTCTGGGTGAAGCGGATGGGGAGGTCGTTGAGCTCTGCGAGTGGTGCGGGGATCGCGAGGGTAGAGGTGTCAAAACAGTACCGTCCCCCTGACACCTCGGGGATGGTGAGGGTAGAGGTGTCAAAACAGTACCGTCCCCCTGACACCAAAGCTGTGGAGGCGATGAGGTGGTTGAGGGCGACGTCGCCAAGGGCTGCGGCCTCTGCGGGAAGCGCGCTGCCGGCGGGCAGGCCGTTGAGGGCGCGGTAGACGTCGGCGCCGAACTTGGCCCAGTGCGCCGTTGCAACCACCAGCACTGGGTTCTCACCGCGCAGGCGCTCGGCGACCTTCCAGGCCACGGCGGTGTGGGGATCGAGGAGATAGCCGTGCGCGTCAAAGACCGTCTTTATCGTCATGAGGCACTCATCGCTTGAGACCCAGTCGGCGCTGAAGCTGGCGCGCAGGGCGGCAAAGGTGTCGCGGTCGACCTGGAAGCGGCGCGTGGCGGCGAGGTCGCCCATCCACTGGCGGATGCGCTGGGGGTCGCGGCCGTTGAGTTCGAAGAGTTGGCGCTCGAGGTTGCTGGAGACGAGGATGTCCATGGAGGGCGAGGGCGTGAGGCGGAAGGGGCGGTTGGTGATGTCGTAGACGCCGGTGTTGATGAAGTCGGTGAGGACGCGGTTCTCGTTGCTGGCGCAGAAGAGGCGGCCGATGGGCACGCCTATCTGGCCGGCGTAGAAGGCGGCGAGGATGTTGCCAAAATTGCCGGTGGGGACGCAGATGTCCAGCTCAGAGCCGGGGGCGAGTGCGCCGCGATGCACCAGTTGCGCGTAGGCGCTGACGTAGTAGACGACCTGTGGCAGCAGGCGGCCCCAGTTGATGGAGTTGGCGCTGGAGAGTTGGATGTTGTGCTCTGAGGCGAGCGCCTGGTTGAAGGCGGGATCATTGAAGGCGGCCTTGACGGCGGTCTGGCAGTCGTCAAAGTTGCCCAGGACGCCTATGACGGCCACGTTGTCGCCTTGCTGGGTGGCCATCTGGCGGTATTGGATGTCGCTCACGCCGTCTTGGGGATAGAAGACGATGATGCGGGTGTGGGCGCGGTCCTTGAAGCCCTCAAGCGCGGCCTTGCCGGTGTCGCCGGAGGTGGCAACGAGGATGAGGTAATTGCGGGTCGCGGGGGCGGTTCCGGACAGATGGGTGCGGTTCAGGACAGAAGGGAACCGTCCCCTTCTGTCACGCTGCGCCGCCTCTGGCGGCTCCGCTCGCAATGACGGAGGGGTTTGTGGATCCGTCCCCTTTTTGTCCTCGATGGCGGCGGAGAAGAAGGGCGGCAGGCACTGCAGCGCCATGTCCTTGAAGGCGGAGGTGGGGCCGTGCCAGAGTTCGAGCACCCAGGTGTCAGGGGTGACCTGCGTGATAGGTGCGATCTCTGCGGCGTCGAAGTTGTCGGCATAGGCCTCGGCCATCAGCGCTTCTACCTGCTCAGCCGGCAGATCCACCCCAAAGCGCTGGTAGATGAAGGCGGCCTGCGCACCGTAGTCCAGCGAGCCCAGCCCGACAATCTCATCCAGCGACAGCTGGGGGAGTACCAGCGGGACAAAGAGCCCGCCCCCCTGTGCCATGCCCTTGATGATGGCCTGGGAGAAAGTCAGCGGCTCAGTGGTGTGCCCGCGCGTGTCCGTATAGGTGTTGGTGTAATCCATGGTGCTCATCTGCCTGCCCGTCCTCTGCGGCCTGTGCCGTGTGTCTTGTGCTTTGGTGTCTCAGCGCCGACTATCCGTCCCAGATAGCGTACCACATTGCGCAATTGAAGCGAAATAACGAAAACTGCAGAATATGCTAGAATGAAATACTGCAAAACTGTAAATAGCAGCATTTGAAAAGGTAGAAAAAGTGCAACAGCTCTAGCGATGAGAGAAAGTGGACAAACCATGCTGCAAAGAAAAGCACTCAAGCGGATGGAGCACTGGAAACAGCACAAGACCCGACAGGCATTACTTGTTGTTGGGGCGCGGCAGGTAGGAAAGACGTATCTGATAAAAGCTTTCGCAGAAGCGAACTATGAGAGTGTTGTTGAATTCAATCTTGTTGAACACACCGCTGCCTGCGCATCTTTCAAGGAGGCATCAAGCTCAGAGGACCTTATGCTGCGTATGACGATT
>WRHL01000115.1 GCA_009783245.1 Coriobacteriia bacterium | reverse complement strand
CATCATTCATGTACTCGTTGGTATTATTAATACATCAGAAACTCTTCAACAAGCCGCTTTCACCTGCTACCACTTGCTCTTCTTGAATAACAAGCAGACATTTTGAGCGGATACGCGACAGCTTTAGGTGGTTGGCAAGACAGTGAACCCATATTGTGCTGTCTGGGACAAGCTAGGGCTGCTTAATAACAGCCCTAGCTTCATTATTTTGTGAAGCGTTTTGTTATGTATTTGCTGTTATCCTGATGCATTAGTACTTCTGTTCTGATTCTCTAAAGAAACACGACCATTTCCTGGAATCCAAATCCCAGAATGATCCTTCAATATAGTATGGGAAAAGTTCGGGAGCGGTTTTCTTTGGCCATTCGTAATACACAGATACATAAATACTTTCTATAACAATCTCGCTATCAATTGGACCTTGGCGCAATTCACATTTTGCCATGTAGACCGGAGTGTTTTCGTTGGTTTCTGAAAACCAACAAAACATAAAAGTTCGCACAAATTCACCACCCTGATAAACATACATTGTGTAACACTTTGAATTGGGGATTAATGACACCTCCGACAAGATTTGGCATGTTGTAGCATCGATAACAGGATTAGAAATATATCCAAAAGATGGCTCTTCGGTGGTTTGTGTGAATGAGAACCAGGTATAGCAGCAGCTAAACACCCGAATACAACAACTTAAAAAGAAACGGCCCACGAGGGGCCGTTTCAGCATGAGGCAAGGTAGGATTAAGTCGCCAAACAATGCCTACAAGAAAGGCCTCATGCTATGAACAAGATACTACGTTTTGCGCTTGCATTGACCAACATTGTCATCGGATACGTCCATATCGACGGCGACTGCATCGTGATTGGCGTCAGGCCACACCGACGTCTCCAGCGTCGCTGCCCGTCATGCGGGTGCCTATGTGAGTATTACGACTGCAGGCCAACTCCAAGACGCTGGCGTGCACTGGACCTGGCTCAGTCGAAGTGCTATCTGGAGTACAACGCGGTGCGGGTGAACTGCCCGGATCATGGCGTGCATGTCGAGTCCGTTCCCTGGGCCAGGCACAAGGCCCGGTTCACACGCTCTTTTGAAGACAGGGTGGCATGGATGGCAGTGCACTGCACCATCTCGGCCGTGGCCGATGAGTGCCGTATCGAGTGGCACAGCGTCGGTGATATCTGCGCCCGCGTCTATGCCGATTTGAGGTGTGCTTGCGGCTCGGCCCGCTTTGAGGGCGTAAGGAGAATCGGTATTGATGAGACTGCAATCAAGAAGGGCCATAGGTACCTGATGGTCGTTGTCGACCATGATAGGGGCTGTCTGATCTGGGCGGCGGAGGGTTGGAGCAAAGATGTGCTCAACCGCTTTTTGGACGAGATGACCCGCGAGCAGAGAAGGGCCATCGAAGTCGTCACGGCTGATGGCTGCAGGTGGATAAAGCAGCTGGTTAAGAGGCGTTGTCCCAACGCCAAGTGGGTCATGGACCCCTTCCATGTCATCTGCTGGATGAACGATGCTTTGGATGCGGTGCGCCGTGAGGAGTGGCAGGTTGCCAAAAAGGCAGCCGGTGATGTGAGGCCCAAAAGAAATCGTCCCGGCAGACCCACGAAAGGTGACGAGACACCTGAGGCAACCAAGTCGCTTACAGCAGCCTCCAAAGCCATCAAGGGATCGCGCTTTGCGTTGGTAAAGGGCCAGGAGAGCTTGACGGATTCCCAGAGGGCAAAGCTAGGTGAATTGAAGAAAGCTGGCTCGCATCTGTTTAAGGCCTGGGAGCTCAAAGAGGACCTCAGGCCGTGTTCAAGGCAACAAGCACCGAGGAGGCTGCAGAGCTGCTCGCAGAGTGGCTGCACCGGGCAGCCTACTGCAGGATAGCGCAGGTTGTTGAGGTCGAGAAGAAGGTACGTCGCCGTCGTGACGATATCGTGCGCGCCGTCGAACTCGACATCAGCAATGCCCGGGTGGAGGCAATCAATAACAAGGTCAAGGTCACCGTGAGGATGGGTTATGGGTTTCGCAATACCGACAGTCTCATCGCCTTGCTCATGCTCAGATGTTCAGATGTTCAGCCGGTGCTACCGGGAAGGACTGCCAGGGGGTTGAAGGAGGCGGCGTGAATCGGTGTAAAAGGAGCTGGTCTCCTACCACACAAACTACCGAAGGCTCCTTTTCTTTGGGATAATCTGACATCATGGCATAAAGTGCCGTACTCTATCGAAATCCTGCTGGAATAATCCGGCTTTCACGCATTGGCAGAAATTGCCGTATCACAAGAAGATACTCATCACTTAAGACGACTTCGCTTCTATAGCGGTTTGCGATGAGAGCACCACTGCGTCCGTATTTCTTATTGAACCAATAGGCATAAGGAGATAGTAGTTTTATCATTATCTTGGTGATATCACCTGGTGTGGACTCACGGAGTAGAAGATGTACGTGATTGTCCAACATACAATATGCCAACACTTCAAATCTAAGTTCTGCTTTCACGCACATAAGAAGGTCAATGAGTTTTAAGAAATCTGCTTCTTCCTCAAAGAGATTGCAGCGATTCACACCTCTAAACATGATGTGATAGATACCGCTCTCGCTTAGCTGTCGCGCCTGTCTTGACATGTTATTCCCATCCAGAGTAATTGCACTTCCAGTCGCTAGTATTGTAGCAGAATGTGACAATCGCCCCGTCCCCATGTCACCGTCCCATGTCACGCGTTCCCTTGCCGCGTAGGTCACACTTTGGCAAGCTGGACGAAATCGGCACCAGCCCAAACCAGCAAGCTGCCTACAT
>WRHL01000114.1 GCA_009783245.1 Coriobacteriia bacterium | reverse complement strand
CTTGGTTAATGGAGGCTCAACAAGCTCTCCCAACTCCCTGAGGGACACATCGGGGTGTGAAAGGCGCAGCAGCGCCAACTCCCGAAGCGCGGGCGGCAGGGATTCTATCCCCCGCCTCTCTACCAACAGGCGTATCGCCTTGACCTGTCCCAAGGCCGCGTCGATGGATTTTGCCTGATTGGCCATCTCGGCGTTGAGCTTACGGTTCACGTCGTTGCGGACCGACTTTGTCACCCGCACGTTCTCCATGACCAACATACTGTGGTGGGCTCCGACAAGGGCGAGGAAGTCGAGCATCGGCTCCGCGCCCTTGATGTAGACGATCCAGGTATTGCGCCTGCAACTGCTGCGGGCGGGGATCTCGGATTTCGCCAGCAGGGCGACAAGGCCGTTTGCCAGGGCCTCATGGCCACAGGTGAGCTCAAAATGGAAGTCGCCCTGAGGATTCGAGATGAAGCCGCCGCCGAGGAAAGCGCCGCGGAGATAGGACGCGGCGCAACAGTTCTTCTTCACCAGATCGGGGTCTATGCCCAGCTCAAGCCCGGACGACGAGAGTATGCCCATATCCCGCAGCGCATCCTCGAGGCCGATTTGCGCAGGCACGGTGATCAGGTAGTTGTAGGTCTTGTGCAGGGCTGAGCGTCGCGTGGTGATCTCGGTCTTCAGCTGATAGATGTCATGAAGTAAACGCACCACGGCCCGTGCCACTGGCGCCGTCTCTGTGGTTATCTCAAGGCGGTAGTTACCGGAGAGCTTCCCCTGTATACGGATAAGCGCGGAGAGTTCCGCCTTGCGACAGGGCAGATGCTCTGGGACAAACCTCGAAAGCTCGTCTTTCACCTCCGCCGTGAAGGACATACGCTCAAAACCCCCTCAAACACCTCGGACAAGACAAAGACATCATGCCATGTGGGCCTGAGTGGGTCAACCAGGTCGCGCACGATGAGCATGGGGCCCTGCGACTCGATACGTTGGGCAAGCTCTCGGTTGAACAGCACGCGACGTATCGATTCTGTTGCAACTTCGCTTACGGCCGGTTTTGGTGGTACGCTGGGGTCTATGGCGGCAAAGGTCCCTGTCGCCGATCCGGGGTCTTTGTCTCCTGAAGGTTGATGTACGACCACTATGTCCAGTAGGCCGCGCATGCCATGGTCGAAAAGCGCCTCGACCAGCTCGGCGCTGGTAAGCCCCCAGGTCTCCCCCTGCATATCAGCCAGAGAACAGAGGAAGACCGTTGTCCCCTTACTTTGGGCTATGGCTGCAAGTACGCCGGGCACCAGCAGGTTGGGGATGATCGAAGTGAAGAGCGAACCAGGCCCCAGGACGATAAGGTCGGCTTCTCGAATGGCCTTTAGCGCAGGTTCGAACGCCTGCGGTGCAGAGGGGTCAAGCGACACAGATGCCAGGGCGGTCTGTGAGGCGCAAAGGGTAGCCTGTCCTCTGAGGCGTCGCCCGTCACGCGTGCGACCGGTGAGTGTCACGTATTCCAGGGTTGAGGGGTGCACGTGTCCCCTGGCATCGAGCAGTTGTTCGCAAAGGGAGATGGCTTCAGGGAATGACCCGGAATTGTCGTTTAGCGCGGTAAGGATAAGATTGCCAAGCGTATGGTCATTGACATAGGAGAACCGCTGCTTGAAAGCCTTCACCCAGATGCTTTCCGGGTTAGAGGCCATGGCTACCAGGCATTTGCGGATATCCCCGGGCGGTACCATGCCGGTGTGCTCCCTCAACATGCCCGTGGAGCCCCCGTCATCCGCCATGGCTACCACCGCGTCAGTCTGGATGCCCCTGCTGAATAGCGCCTTTATGCTGACGGGCGCTCCCGTCCCACCTCCTATGACAACAGCACGGAAAGCCTCCCGGCCTGTCTTGGTCTTGGGTTTCTCGTCAGCGCTCTTGCCGCTGGGCGCTAAGGCAAGGCGGTTATCCCTGGGAAGGGCTGAGGGCATAGGTAGCTCCGTTATTCTCAGTTGACCTCCGCCAGGGCGAGGTCGCGGTGGGTGATGGTGGTCTTATAGCCGGTCTGCCTGAGGTGGCGGCCGGTCTCCTCGGCGAGCGCCACGCTTCTGTGTTGCCCGCCGGTGCAGCCGATCCCAATGGAAAGGACCTGTTTCCCCTCGGTCACATAACCAGGCATGACAACATCGAGCAGGTTGCGCCAGCTCTCGCTGAAGCGCCTGGTCTCCTCGCGGTCAAGGACAAAGGCGCGCACCTGGTCGTCCAGCCCGGTCAGCGGTCGCAGTGCGAGCTCATAATAGGGATTGGGCAGAAAACGCACGTCTATGATGATGTCTGCGTCGATGGGCATACCGTGCTTGAAGCCAAACGAGAAGACAGAAACCGTAAGGCTCTCCTGCTCGGTCTCTTTGGTGAAAAGGTCGCGGATCTGTTTGCGCAGGTCACGGGGCTCGATATCCGAGGTGTCGATAACGGAATGCGCCATCTCGCGCACCGTTGCCAGCAATTCGCGCTCGCGTTGGATGCCGCCGATGATGGTCATCCCCGCATCAGTGAGCGGATGCCTGCGGCGGCTTGCCTTGAAGCGTGCGAGCAACACGTCATCGCGGGAGTCAAGGAAGAGGATGCGATAAGAGATCCCTGCCTCGGCTATGCGGCGAAGCTCCTCCTTGAGCTCGTGGAAGAATTCCTTGGCCCTGAGATCGCAGACCACGGCCAGTTTGCGCTTTCCTCCAGCCGACAGTCCCGCCAGCGAAACAAGGTTGAGCAGCAGGGATGGCGGCAGGTTGTCGATGCAGAAGTACTCCAGATCCTCGAACGTATGCATGGCTTCGGTGCGCCCCGCGCCGCTCATGCCGGTTATGATCACAATGCTCGGCGCATCGGCTTGCCCCTGGATCGCCTCGCTTACAGGCACGGGCCCGCTTTCAACTGTTTTCGGCTGGCTCTCCAACCCGTTATCGCCCATCGGCCTCTCCTCATCGCTGCCATCGCCGTTATCCTGGCTATCCTTGCTCCAAACGAGTATATCATCACCCGGTT
This sequence comes from Coriobacteriia bacterium, assembly GCA_009783245.1. GTDB lineage: Bacteria > Actinomycetota > Coriobacteriia > Coriobacteriales > UBA8131 > WRHL01. The sequence goes on along the minus strand of WRHL01000114.1, from coordinate 35 downwards.
AAGGCCGGGCGTGTCTCTTTTGTTGTGTGCCCTTT
>WRHL01000113.1 GCA_009783245.1 Coriobacteriia bacterium | reverse complement strand
GAGCAGGTAAAGGCTTTGCTAAGCGGCTCCTCCTCTCACCAATGATACAGACAGGGGAGATACAAGAGCATGGTTTGAGCCCGCGTAGAGATATGCCTACACGTTGATGGCGACCAAAGAGAGGAAGGCGAGGTACTACCTCGGCGCTCTGACGGCGGTATTCGTCGTGGTCTTCCTGGCGAGTTTCACCATCGGCAAGTACCCCGTGTCCCCAGTAGAGTTGCTCCACGTCCTTATCGGCAAACTCTTCGGCAGCGTCCAGGACTGGACAAACGAGGTCGAGCTTGTCCTTTTCAAGATCCGCCTGCCCCGCGTCTTGGCGGGCACTTTAATCGGCGCGGGGCTTGCAGCGGCAGGCGCTGCCTACCAGGGGCTCTTCCGCAACCCCCTGGTCTCACCGGATGTGCTGGGGGCATCCGCAGGGGCTGGTTTTGGGGCGGCCCTGTCGCTCTTCCTGAGCCTGGGCTATGCACTGGTGACGGCAAACGCCTTCATCTGCGGGGTTGCAGCGGTAGGTATAGCCTATCTCATCAGCACGCGCGCGCGACAGAACCCTACGCTTGGCATGGTACTGGCCGGTATCATGATAGGCTCGCTGTTCTCGGCGGGGATATCATTCATCAAGCTCGTGGCCGACCCCAACAACGTCCTGCCCACCATCACCTACTGGCTCATGGGCAGCGTCGCGGGCGTGACAACGCAGAAGCTCCTCTGGGCATCAGGCCCCATCCTCTGTGGGCTTGTGGTCCTGCTGGCACTGCGGTGGAAGCTCAACCTGCTTGCGATGGGGGAGGATGAGGCCCGCTCCATGGGAGTGAGCACCAGGGCCCTCCGTACAATCATAGTGATAGCTGCGACCATCATCACGGCAGCGTGCGTCTCGATCAGCGGGCTCATCGGCTGGGTAGGGCTTGTCATCCCACACTTCGCCCGCATGCTGGTCGGACACGACTACCGCATCGTGATACCGGCTTCAATGTTATTCGGCGCATCGTTTCTACTGCTGGTCGACTGCGTCGCACGCTCCCTGGTCACCGCAGAGATCCCCATCGGCATACTCACCGCGTTTATCGGCGCACCGTTCTTCCTCTATCTCATCCTGGATAAGGGGAACCGCATATGACGATAAAAGAGCAGCTGAATACAGACCCACGGCCCGCAGGTAACAGCAGGCAAGAAGGCGCGCACAGCATGTTGGAGATCCAGAACCTGCATTTTGCGTACAAGAAGCAGGAGGTGCTCAAAGGTGTCGACTTTGTTGCCGATAAAAGCGAGTGCGTCTGCCTGCTGGGCGAGAACGGCGCAGGCAAGACCACGCTGTTCCGCTGCCTTCTGGGATTACTGCGTAATTACTGTGGGAAGATACTCATCGACGGGGTGAGCAGCAGGGAACTCACGGTAAAGGAAACCGCCAAGCGGATCGCCTATATCCCCCAAGCGCATGCCCCCGTTTTCAATTACTCGGTATTCGAGACGGTGCTCATGGGCACAAACGCACTCATGAAGAGCTACCGAACCCCCTCGTGGGCGGAGCGCGCCCTCACCGAGGAGATGCTCGAGCTCATGGGCATCACGCATCTTGCACATAGGGGCTACGCGGAGATCTCGGGCGGGGAGCGCCAGCTCGCGTTGATCGCGCGGGCGCTGGCGCAGCAGTCACGCATACTGGTGATGGATGAGCCCACGGCAAATCTTGACTATGGCAACCAGTTCCGTGTGTTAAAACAGGTGAAGCGCTTGGCTCAACAAGGCTACCTCATTGTGCTCTCCACCCATAACCCTGAGCATGCATTGCTCTTTGCTGACAGGGTATTGGTCCTGCAGAGGGGCCGTGTGGCCCTCAGTGGCAGACCGGAGACCGTCCTGGAACCTGAGGTCATCAATCGTGTGTATGGGGTTATGGTGGAGCGGCAGACCTTGAGGGCCACCTGGGGGGAAGTCCCTGTCCTTATCCCCAATACTGCTGTGAAAATAGGATGCCATTGAGGGATAGAAGAAGCATCCTCCACTTTTCACCTGCCCCTTTTTCCTCATTAGGTTTAGACTTCGTAAAGGTACTTCATGATTCTGGTGGTGTTCTCCAGACTGAGCTTTGAAGTGTCACGGTGCTTCAGGTAGGCGTTGGTATTTCCCGGGTTCAACCTCAGAGCTTGGTAGACTTGCGCATTTGTCACATGCTTTTCCTTCATAAGTTGCAGTGATCTCTCAAGGCGCAGACGCTTTGAGTTTTCAATACGTTGCGCTTTTCCCTCGGCTGACCTCCAATTACTCAGGAGTTTTTGGTAGCTCCAGGGGAGGTTGCTCTCCTCGTCTTCTTCCAATTCAAGGATAGATCCGTTTCTGCAAAGCTCCAGGATTTCTCGATACTCTCCTTCGATCTGCCTATCACTTATGTATGACATGAGTCTCGCTGCTGCGCCTGTCTCCATGGCAAACAGCAACAGCGGTTCTGCTAATCGAGGATTATCCTCCTGTGCCTGAATGGCTAATTTATGCAGGCTTGTTGCCCTGCCCCCAGACATGCGCACAAGCTCAAGTTTGAGCCATCCTACAAATGTCAATCTACTCATAGCGACCTCTTTTGCTTGAGCCATTCATAGTGCTCACAGAATTCTGTCCAGACATCCTCTGATGCAAGGTTGATCCTCACTTCGGAGGGATCCAAAATAAGAGCATCAAGCAAGATCCAATCAAGTTTTCCAGATTCAGCCATATCAATAAGATCCTCTTGGTCCCGCTTTCTGAAGGCAAGCAGTTTCAGTACAGCAAGGTCTTCTACGGACATCGAGAAAACTGTCAAACAGTCCCCTGAAAAAGCCAGCTTCTGTTTACGGTCCCTCCAGGTTTCTGGATATGCGTAGAGAAAAGTCTCAACCATAGTATTCATTTGATATGGCTCAAAGAAAGCGGATATTTCAGGCGGTGCCTCAAGTACATCGATATCGGTAGTTCTACGGTTTGGAGTAACCACACCCAGCAGTATCAGCGCACCGCTTCCAACAATCGTGATCTCGAACTGACGGCTTAATCCATAGTAGGCAAGCAGATCT
>WRHL01000112.1 GCA_009783245.1 Coriobacteriia bacterium | reverse complement strand
CAGAAATCATCACAGTTGGGATAAGCGAGAAGACCGCAAAGATGAACAAAGGGATCAGGGATACCACAAGGACCAAGTTCAAGATGAAACTGATGGTCTTCGCTGTTTTTGTATTCATTGCTTCTCCTTTCAGTGACGTGCCGTCCCCCTGTCAACGAAAGCTATTCTATTATAGACAGTTGGATTTACATTTGAACTACGTGTTAATAGAAAGGTGCTCAATTGATTATCAGACGAGCTATGAGCTACATCACCATACTGACGCTGTGCAGCGTTGTGCTCTTGTGGGAGTACGCGCTTGGAGCTTTTGACATGCTTCCCAGAATAGGGCTTGGCATGGTAACCCTGCTGCTCTGTGCTTTGTTTGTTGTGGTGAGCATCATGCCGAACAATGACAAGGGCGCTCCAGGCAAGCTGAGGCAGCTGGGCAGAGGGAGCGAGCTGCTGCTTGAAGCCGTGGTCTGCGCCACGATTGTGCTTATCGTCTTCCCGATAATAGGGTTTATGCACGTGATAGATAGCGCCCCTGCCACCTGGGTGCTTAACAGTTTTGTCGCCATACTTGTGCTGGGGATTGTATACCTCAACGGCGCCCTTCGCATCGCCCTCTGCTCTCAGCAGGTGGCCCTGCTGTTCAAGGTCTTACTGTTCACTTTATGCTGGGTGCCGGTTGTGAACCTGCTTATCTTCTTTGCAGTATACATCCCTGCGCATAATGAGTACCGTTTTGGCTTGTTCAAGTATAAAAGGAATCTTGCACGACAGGACCAGAGGGTCTGTGGAACCCGCTACCCGTTGCTTTTGGTGCATGGCATCTTCTTCAGGGACTGGAAGCTGCTGAACTACTGGGGGCGGATACCGGACGAGCTGATTGCCAATGGCGCTACCGTCTACTATGGCCATCAGCAGTCGTCGGCTTCAGTCGAAAGCTGTGCGCGGGAGCTGGCGGCGCAGATCATGCAGATTGTCAAGACCTCCCCACATGAGAAGGTGAATATCATCGCCCACTCAAAGGGTGGACTGGATGCCCGTTTTGCCGTGAGCAGCCTGGGCATGGACCAGTATGTCGCTTCCGTCACTACAATCTCCACGCCTCACCAGGGATGCCGCTTTGCCAGAAAGGCCTTGGAGAATCTGCCTGATGCCCTCACCTCGCAAGTGTCCAGGCAATACGAGAAGGTCTTTACCTTGCTGGGAGACAAGCAGCCGGACTTCTTTGGTGGGGTAAGCGAGCTCACCGACAAAGTATGCGCCGACCTGAATGGGCGCTTGCCTAATAAAGGCGGTGTGCTGTACCAAAGCGTGGGCACCAGGATGCTGAACGCCCGCAGTGCCGGGCCCCCGCTCAATTTGGGCTTTGAGATAGTCAAGACCTTAGACGGCGATAACGACGGGCTGGTTGCCGTGCGGTCCATGCCCTGGGGAGAGTCTTTTCAGTTGGTCGAGCCTGTGGGCAAACGAGGCATCTCACACGCCGATGTCATTGACCAGACGCGCAAGGACATCAAAGATTTTGACGTATGCGAACTCTATGTGCAAATTGTACAAAGGCTCAAAGAACGCGGCTTGTAGGGTGCTCAAGGAAAAGCGACAGGGGAAAAGAGGACTCCTGTTGCAAGCTGAGAAAACGCACCAAACAAAAGAATTGACCATGGTGAGCAAACTGCATCAAGACTACCATAAGGCATACTTCCTCAGTATTCCTTCAAAACGGTAAAGGAGCAGTCATGAACTTTGAACTACTTAAGGTTGAGGAAATAGAACCTGACTTGACCGAATCAGGAACCACATCGAGCCTCCAGTAACTTAAGGATCTCTACGGCTTCATTACTGAGGATTGGCCTTACTTCCCGTTTCTTACCGTTGATGAGCACAACACCGGTCTGTATAAACTTTAGCGTCCTCAAAAACCTCTTGATGGATAAACCGGTCGCATTCTGTATCAACCTAGCCATTGCCAAAGCAGCGTAAGCGTCTAAAAGCACACACATAGCCCACTTAGCCCCAACCGCATATGCTCCTGTCATAACCGTTATACGACAGGAGCATTCTCATGGCCTCAAAAAGACGATCAATCAAACAATGGCAGACGCTGATAAGTGAGATGGAATCAAGCGGGCTGACACAAAAACAATGGTGTGCGGAAAACAACATGAACTATCACACATTCAAAGAGGCTCGCTCAAGGATCGCAAGAAGTAAAACCTGTGCCAATGTGCAACAACAAGCTGCACTGACCGAAGAAAGCCCAGGCTGGGTAAGGATCAACGAGCCATCAGATGAGCCGCCAAGGTTCCAAGATGCAGGTATGGAGGACTGGCCGGCACCATTTACCAGGCGCATAGCCATAACCATAGAGGTTTCCTTATGATGATCTCATTTGACAGCGTGCCGGTATACTTGGCCTGTGGGCCTACCGATCTGAGAAAGCAGATCAACGGGCTTTGCACGAAGGTGTCGGCTGATTTCGAGATGGACCCGTTCGACTCAGCCCTGTTCGTCTTCTGCAACAGGAACAAAAACCGCCTCAAGGTGTTGCTCTTTGACGGGGACGGGTTCATGATGATCACCAAGCGCCTGGAAAAAGGCCGCTTCAGATGGCCGAGCAAGATTGAAGACGAAGACACCATGGCACTTGACGTGAGCGAGCTTTATGCACTGTTGTCCTCCACCCGTATCGAACGCAGGATCCGCAGAGATGAGGTCACAGAAAGAGCAGCATGGTGAGCATCTGCGGCGGGCTGTTTGGTGCTTGAGCATACCGTTTACCGAATACTATTATACTATTATAGTAGCATATTGATATAATACACCTATGGATAAGGACAGCGACACCGCCGAGATCACCTACACCCACGAAGACGCCGTGCGCTTCAAGGACGAGGCCAAACGCCTTGCCTATGAACTCGAGTTGATGCGCGAGGAGATCAGGCTGCTTCGGGCAAAGAGGTTCGGCGCCTCAAGCGAGAAAAGCATAGCGGATGGCCAAGGTGTGTTATTCAATGAGGCTGAGGTGTACTGCCGGCCCCAAGCTGAAGAGCCTGTAATCGATGAGGTCGCAGTCGCTAAAAGACCGCGCCCAAAGAACAAGCGCGAGGTTGACCTGTCTGGGCTGCCA
>WRHL01000111.1 GCA_009783245.1 Coriobacteriia bacterium | reverse complement strand
CTCCTCGTCAGAGAAGCCGGAATTGCCGCGGTTGGGGCCAGGGTTCTTGAGGTCGATCTCATTGTGTGCCACGTTGAGGTCGCCGCAGATCACCACGGGCTTCTGCTTTGTCAGCTGGGAGACAAAGGCAGTGAAAGCCCTGCCCCAGGCCATACGCAGGTCAATGCGCCTGAGCCCGTCCTGGGCGTTGGGGGTATAGCAGCAGACAAGCCAGAAGTCGCTGAACTCCAGGGCGCACAGGCGCCCTTCTGTGTCGAGTATCGAGGGATCCGGAAGGCCAAGGCCGCCGGCATCCTTGGGTTCGAGTTCCAGGCTGTGGATGATCTGAAGCGGCTTTTCCAGGGAGAATACCGCAGTGCCAGAATAGCCTTTCTTCTCGGCGTAACTCCAGACCTGATGATAGCGGGAAGGGATCACCAGGTCGACCTGCCCCTCTTGCAGCTTGGTTTCCTGCAGGCAGAAGACATCAGCATTGAAAGACTCGAAAGTCTCGTAGAATCCCTTTTTCAGGGCAGCACGCAATCCGTTTACATTCCAGGAAATGAGCTTCATGGGGTCCTCGATTATCTCGTATGCTGTTTGTGGTGACTGCGCCCCTTAGCACCTGTGGTTCTTGCAACCCCCCATGGCGAAATAAAGAATCGTGCTGCCAGTATAGAGCAAATGGCTGTGTCATAATGGCATTTCCTGAAAAATGTAGGGAAAAAACGGGAAAAGGGGTTGCAACCCATGTTAACTAATGGTAATAAGGCCGCGAACGGCGTTGTGGGGGCTCCCTGGCTGACGATAATAACGGGGCATTATGGTGTTGGGAAGACCAACCTGTCACTGAATATCGCGCGGGACTTGCGCCTTGTGACACCGCGCGTCACCCTGGTAGACCTTGATGTGGTGAACCCCTATTTCCGCTCGACCGACAACAGGGGCTTTCTGGATACCCATGGCATCCAGGTCCTGGGGCCGGTGTATGGTGCTTCCAACTTGGACACCCCCTCGCTTTCGCCAGGGATAGACCATGCGATCCTGGATGCTGGCCCCGGGCACGCAGTGATCATCGACGTAGGCGGTGACGCCGACGGTGCACGGGCATTGGGGCGCTATGCCCCAAAGATCGCCCTGCGGCCGCACAGGCTTATCCATGTGGTGAACCTGCGGCGGCCGGAAACCGCATCCGTGGAGGATAACCTCCAGGTGCTGCGGGATATCGAGACGACCGCGGGGCTAAAGGTAACGGGGATCATAGGCAACACACATCTCAAGGAGCTCAGTACAGCGGTGGATATTGTGGCTGCGGTGCGGCCCACCTGCGCCGTTGCGAAAGCTGCGGGAATCCCTCTGACGTCTATCGCCGTGCCACGGGCGCTTGCCAATGAGGTGGAAGCCGCGCTTGCGGGGGACGCTGGGCTGTGTGGGATCGGTGTTTATCGCATAGACATCATCGTGGGCACACCCTGGGAGTTGGAATAATGTGAAGCAGTGTGAAGCAGAGGGACCGTCCCCTTCTGTCCTTAGGACGGTCCCTCTGCTTCACACTGCTTCACAGGCCATCAATCAGTTCCTCTTTCCCTTCTTTGAGGCGGCCGACATCTCTCAGGGCTTTCCGCAAGATGAATTCGATCTGGGCATTGACACTTCGCAGCTCGTCAGCCGACCATTTCTCTACTGCCTCCCAAAGGGCAGAGTCGATACGGAGCGGGTACTGTTTACGCTGTGTCATCCCAGAGAACAACCTTTACGTTTCTGTTCCAGTGTTACTGTTTATTGGTAGAGTGTTCCAGCGTTTATCACGGGTTGGGCGTCAGTCTCACTACAGAGGACAACCATCAGGTTTGATACCATGGCAGCCTTGCGCTCTTCATCAAGTTCGATGACGCTTTTTGCCGAGAGCATCCTGATGGCCATGTCGACCATGGATACCGCACCTTGCACGATTACCTCGCGAGCAGCAAGTACGGCCTCTGCCTGCTGGCGGCGAAGCATGGCCTGGGCTATCTCAGGGGCGTATGCCAGGTGGGTCAACCGTGCGTCGTCTACAACCACACCTGCTTTTTCCAGTCGACGCGCAAGCTCTTCCTTCAGGGCATCAGAGACCTCTTCTGTGTGACTGCGCAGGGTTATCTCGCTTCCATCAGAGCCAGGCGCGTGGTCATAGGGGAAAGCAGTCGCGACATGACGAAGCGCAGCCTCGCTTTGGGTGTGTACAAAGTGTTGATAGTCATCAACGTCGAAGACAGCCTTGGCGGTATTCTGGATGCGCCAAACAATGACATCTGCAATCTCGATAGGGTTACCCCGCTTGTCGTTGACCTTCAGTCGTTCGCTGTTATAGGTGCGTGCCCTGAGAGACAATCTCAGGGGAATACTCGTTCCTATCTCACTTCTGAGATCGGCGATCTCATAGGAGCCGGTACTACGCGCATAGAAGGGGTTAATCCAGTGGAACCCCTCCTCGAACACGGTGCCTTTGTACGTGCCGAACAGGATGAGCACCCGCGCCTGATTTGGCTGGAGGGTATAAAGCCCAAGTATGATGAATAAGGAAAAGGCAAGACAGAGTATCCCCAGTGCAACAAAGATGCCCCAGGCAGAGAACCCTCTTACCATGAAGGTAGGAATACTGAGGAAAACCACACCAGCCAGGACAAAGAACAGGATAAAAAGGATCAAGAAAGGCCATCCGCTCTTGGCCTTCACAGCTTTTTCTTTTCTCATAGCAACCCCACTTCTTCGATTGTTTCATTGCTTCCTACCCTTGCGATATCTTAATGATATCACAAAGAAATCACAAATGCACAGCACATGCCGTTTGCCCTGATAAAGCTCGCAATGATGGGCGGTCTGTGTGAAAATGGTCGGATACAGTTTTTCGCAGGCAGCGGCTGTTGGCCGCGGCTGTGCAGGCAGGTGTCGAGAGGACAGGTTTGATGGCACGGATCATCGTGGATAAAGGTTACTGCAAGGGCTGTGGGCTCTGTGTCGATGTCTGCTCTGTGGGGATCATGGCCTTGGATATGGACGAGATAAGCCAGAAGGGCTACCACCCGGCAAAATGTGTTGATCAACAGGCGTGCACCGGCTGTCTGAACTGTGCGGTTATGTGCCCTGACGTGGCGATCACGGTTGAGAGGTAAGAGCATGGGCGAGAAGGTATTGATGAAGGGGAATGAGGCGCTTGCCGAGGCGGCCATACGAGCGGGTTGCAGGCATTTCTTT
>WRHL01000110.1 GCA_009783245.1 Coriobacteriia bacterium | reverse complement strand
CACAACACCGTCCCCTTTGTCACAACACCGTCCCCTTTGTCACAACACCGTCCCCTTTATGTCCCCCTTTGTGTCCAATAAACCAGCTACTATGGTAAAATAGATACCGTAAACATACCCACGGAGGCTTCCATCAAACGGAGTCTCCCAAACGTAGCAGAGCATGGAAAGAATGGCTGAACATAAGCGCGTCCAAAGCGTGGTCGACCCACGCTCTGCGCGCTCTGTCTGCATCTTAGGACGGGGCGTGACGGGCGAAGCGGTCGAGCGCTATCTCAGGTCGCTCGACAACCCACCAAGGATCGCAGTCTTCACCGATGACGCCCAGGTCACCGGCGCCTATGACCTCGCCATTGTCAGCCCAGGAATCCCGCCACACAACCCGCTGGTGACAAGCGCCCGCCGGCAGGCCACAGAGCTCATCAGTGAGCCTGAGCTGGCCTTCAGGCTCAGCCCACAGCGCTGGATAGTGGTCACAGGCACCAACGGCAAGACCACAACAACGGCGCTCACAGAACACGTCTTCAACGCATGCGGCATGAAGGCACGCGTCGCTGGCAACATCGGCACCACCTGCATCGAGGCGATCCAAAGCCGTACAGACGACGAGTATCTCATCGCAGAGCTCAGCTCCTACCAGCTTGCGTACTCCACAACCATCGCTCCTGATGCAGCCGTGCTCCTCAACATCACGCCGGACCACCTCAGCTGGCACGGCTCCTTTGACGCCTACCGCGACGCAAAGCTCAGCCTCATCAGGCGCCTCCCTCCACAGACACCAGCTGTGATAGACGCGGTTCTAGACGAGACCCGCGCAGCCCTGCGCGCTCGCCGTGATGCGGGAGGCCGTGTCATCGGCCTTGGCACCAAAGACGGTCTGACCGGCGACATGACCAAACGCTGCGGCGCTGCGGAGGCAGCCTATGTGGACCCGGAAACCCATATGCTCACCTGCCACGTGTGCGGGAGCTGCAGCCAGCTGCTCGAAACCTCGGCTCTGCGTATACGCGGCACACACAACCATGAGAACGCGCTTGCCACCGCTGTGGTAGCCCTCGTACTGGGAGCTGACCCGCAGAAGGTGGCTGCCGGCCTGGCGAGCTTCGAGGCCCTGGAGCACCGCATCGAACCCTGCGGCACGGTCAACGGCATAAGCTTCTTCAACGACTCCAAGGCGACCAACCCCGAGGCCACCATCAAGGCCCTCGATGCCTTTGAAGGCAAATCGCCCATCGTCATGCTCGGCGGCAAGGATAAAGGCACGCCCCTTGAGGAGCTTGCCCGCACCGTCGCAGCCAACTGCAAAGCCGCCATCTGCTACGGCGAGGCCGGCCCGCGCATAGCTCAGGCGCTTGCGGTAGCCAACAGCCAGGGCAGCCAGGACGGCCAGGACAGCCAGGGCAGCCAGGACAGCCAGGACGGCCAGGAACCCATCCAGGCTCCTGGCTTCGCGGCAGCCTTCCAGGCAGCCTGTACAAAGGCCCAGCCGGGCGACATCGTGCTGCTCTCACCTGCCTGTGCCTCATTCGATGAGTTCGACTCCTTTGAGCACCGCGGCACGGTCTTCAAGGAGCTGGTCGCCGCACAGAAAGACACAGGCGCCACCAGCGCCAGCAACACAGGCGCCACCAAGCAAGAGGGGAGTGGTGAACATGGCAGTTAGCCAGGCCTCCGTGGCCGCCCTGAAGTCCATGGCCCACGGCACAAAGAAGTCAAAGGCGCGCTCACCGCACGCAGCGCGCTCGGCGCACACCTCGGACATACTCGTACCACGCCTGCTGTTCATCGCAACCACCTTCGCTCTGGTGGTCTTTGGCCTGGTCATGGTCTACTCCGCCTCCTTTGTAGAGGCCTTCACAGACCCGGACATCCAGAGCAGCTCCTTCTTCTTCCGCCACCAACTCACGCTGGTGGGCGTCGGCGTGATCTTCCTTTTGCTCGCCGCCGCGTTCGATTATCGCAACTGGAACACACTGGCCTCCTGGGTGCCATGGCTCGCCATCACCGCAGTGCTCATCCTCACACTCGCGTCCGGCAACGAGGAACTGGGCGGTCGTCGTTGGTACGACCTCTTCGGTTTCAACTTCCAGCCCTCAGAGTTCGCAAAGGTCGGCCTTCTGCTGGTCTGCTCCATGCTCCTGGTCAAGCTGTACAAAGGCGCCAGGATCAAACCAATAGCTCTGCTGGCCGCCCTGGCCATCGGCCTGCCCCTGCTGCTCATCCTGCTCCAACCAGACTTGGGCACCGTCATCATCGCCCTGGCCGGCATCATCGCCATCGCCTGGTTCGGCGAGCTTCCCATGAAGACGCTCGCCATCGCCATCCTGCTTGCGGCCTTTGTCGGAGTGGCTGCCATCATGTTCACCAACTTCCGTATGGCCCGCATCGACGCCTGGCTCAACCCCTGGGCCTTAGCCTCAGATGAGGGCTACCAGATCATCAACTCCTTCTACGCCTTCGCTGACGGCGGCATCCTGGGCGTGGGCCTTGGCATGTCACACCAGAAGTACCTCTACCTGCCCCAACCGCACAACGACCTGATCTTCCCCATCATCGGCGAGGAGTTCGGCCTCATCGGCACCCTCTCCGTTGTGCTGCTCTTCCTTGTCTTCCTCTACGCGTCCTTCCGCATCGCACGCAACGCCCCGGATTTCTTCGGGCGCATCATAGCCGGCTCTGCGGCGACCATGATCGGCTTCCAGGCCTTCCTCAACATGCTCTGCATGGCCAACCTGCTGCCGCTCACCGGCAAGCCGCTTCCCTTCTTCAGCGCCGGCGGCTCATCCATGATAGTCACCATGATACTGGTGGGCCTCATCCTCAGCGTATCCTTCCGCTCCACAGCAGACGGCGGGGCGAACAGGCGCCGCGAGGAGCTGCTCATCATCGACGGTGGCCGTATGCTGCAGAAACAGAATAATAAATATAATAGACTTGCTCACAACGAGAAAACTGCACAAACTGCCACTCGCCGCCCTCCCATTTCTGCAAGCGGCGGCAACCAACGCAAACCCCTTACCACCGCAAGCGGCAGCAGCCAACGCAAACCCCTTACCACCGCAAGCGGCAGCAACCAACGCAAACCCCTTACCACCGTAAGCGGTGGCATCCCTCATAAACCCTCCGTCATTGCGAGCCCTGAATCGGGGTTCAGGGTAAACTCCGCGCGTAGCGCGCAGCGTGGCAATCTGCGGAACAGCCCCTCATTGCCAAACGTCTCCCACAGCCAAAAGCCTCCCATAGCAACCCCCAAGCCCCGGTACCGCAAACCAGCTGCAGGCATCACCGCTTCCACCCCTAAGCCACAGTTCCGACAACCACCCTCTCCACGCCCCGTGAATCCCGCACTCAAGCTGAGCCCCGCCCGCACCCAGGCCCAACACAGGAGCCCCTCTCTGCAAAGGAGTACCAGTCGATGAGATTTGTGATAACAGCTGGTGGAACAGCAGGACACATCAACCCTGCACTGGCCGTTGCCCAGGAGCTACGCAACAGGGGTC
>WRHL01000109.1 GCA_009783245.1 Coriobacteriia bacterium | reverse complement strand
AGCCACAGCCACAACTACCTCCTATGCTAAGATCCTTCGAGCATCCACTCCAGGGGAGGACAAGAAACCAAGTAAAGACACTACCCTTGTTTATCGTGATGTTCTCGACCGCCTTTATCTCACACAGCGTGTAGACCCATGGCTACCCTCCCCAAATCCAATAACAGCGCTTGGACGGAATCAAAAGCATTTCCTTGTTGACCCTGCACTTGCCCTCAGCTTGCTCAAGATCCCAAAGCGGGAACTGCTCACCAGCTCCCAGGAGCTTTCGGTGGGGAACAGTCGAGACAACTCGGTCTTTGGGCGATTATTTGAGAATCTGGCGGCAACCTCCCTTGGAGCCTATGCACAAAACGCTGAGGCGGAACTCTACCACTTCAGAACCTCGGATTCCCGCCATGAAGTGGACTTCATTATTGAGCGCGGACGTGATCTTCTTGGCATCGAAGTCAAACTGGAGCCTCAGATAACCGCAGAGGACGGAAGAGATCTCAACTGGCTGGAAAAACAGCTCGATGGATCAAGACGCATGACTAAGATCATCATCAACACCGGCTCTCACGCATACTTACGGCAGGATAATATTATGGTTGTGCCCCTGGCCTTACTTGGCACATAGCCTGACAAACAAGGCCTTCACTTGGCACCTACCCAGCAACTTGAGGCGAGAGCGCTGTAGTACAATAATCGCGACAACAGACCGAGGAAGTGTACTTGTCCGATATTTCCACAAGCGCCCAGGCTATCCTGGCTACCTTGCTCGACCAGCGAAAGAGCAAGGGAGAACGCGGTTTTTATGGGGAGAATCAGATTGCCTTTGCCAAAAATCCTGAGAAGCGATAATCGGACACTACTTATCATCTTGCCGCTCATCGTCGTGATGTGCTTTTCTTTGTGGCTTTTAAAGGCCAACCCGCCTTTGTCAGACGTGGAGTCAAGGGATGGGGTATGGGATGTGCGGGACATCGATTTTGCCTCATCCGGTGCAAGGCTCATGGGAAGCATCGAGTATGTCCCCCATGAGCTGCTTTCGCCAGTAGAGTTTGCTTCTTCGGAACGTATTGTTATTGCCCAGATACCAGACGGAACCAGTTACCTGACTGTCCGCATCCGCGTGCTTGCTCAAGAAGGCATGTATGCCTTCAGCCGCATAGCCCCTGACTACGCAACCAGTGTCTATGTCAACGGCGAACTCCTGGGGAGCGCAGGAGTACCATCTGATTCTCAGGAAACAGCAGTCTTTGGCGAGAGGCTGTATTACTTTACCGCCCAGCCTGTTGACGGGGTTATAGAGATCGTTGTCCAATCATCTAACTTTGCGCATCGTGACACCTCAAGCCAGGTGGGCTGGCAGATGAACAGCGAAGATGCCATGAGTCGATGGGTGACGGGCTACCTGGCCTCCTCTGCTTTTGTCATGGGATTCTTGTTGCTCTTATTCATTGTCCACATGTTGCTATTCTTGTCGCTCCCTTCCTATCGAGCAAACCTGTGGATTGCGCTGCTCTGTCTGATGTGGGCGCTGAGGGCAGGATGCACAGGCTTCAAGATCCTGCTCGTATTACTTCCAGGCTTGCCTTGGGCAGTGGCCTTTCGCATAGAGTACCTTGCTGTTCCTGCCGCACTCCTCTTAATGACTCTGGCCTACCATCAGCTGTTCCCGGGTGTGCTGCAAAAGGGGTTTCGCGTTGGAGCCTACTGCGTCTCAGGCCTGTTTGGGGTGCTGTACCTCTTTGCCAGCACCCTGTTCATGTCACAGACCATTCTCTATATGGAAATCGTCGCCATACTTGCCGGTATCTATGTGATTGCACGGCTGCTCATGAAGCTTCGAAAGCCCAGCACAGAACAGCGGGTGATTATTCTTGGACTCTGCATTATCCTGCTTGGGCTCATAGCGGACACGTTCTTCTATAACCTGTACTCGGTAACCAACCTCATCCTTCCTGGCCCGGTGGCTGAATATGCCTTTGTTGCCTTCTCCCTGTTCCAAATGACGGCTTTGTTCTTGGGAACCATGCGCGAGATTGCCGCGGCAAAGGACAACGAGCAGCGTCTGATACGCGAGAATGCCGAACTTGACAGCAGGAACCGTTTTGAACGCGACCTGATGACAAACCTCACCCATGAGATGCGTACGCCCTTGGCAGTTATGTCTTCCTACGCGCAGCTTGCCGTGAAGGACATCAATAAGCTTAATGCCGACCCGCAAACCACCAAGGATCTTCTGGTAATCCAAGATGAGGCAAAAAGGCTTGCCGAGCTTGCCACCAGCTTTTTGGATCTCTACCACGAAAAAGGAAATACAAAGAACCGAGGAAGCCTTCACCTGGGCGATCTGCTTGAACAGGTAGGGCACCTGTGTATCCCGATGATGAAGGGAAACCGGAATCGGCTGGTACTCTCAATTCCAGAGTACTTGCCACCCGTATATGCCAACGCCGATGAGATCATACAGGTTATACTCAACCTCATAGCAAACGCTAACAACCATACAGCAGACGGTGAAATATCTCTCAGCGCAGAATCGACACAACAGGAGATTGTTATAACTGTTGCCGATACGGGAACAGGAATCGCCCCGGATAGGTTACCTCATGTGTTTGAGCGTGGCGAAACAGATGGAGACGGTGCCGGGCTGGGACTCGATATCTGCAGGCAGGTCATAGGTGCACACGGGGGAATGATCCAGATTGAAAGCAAACCTGCTGAAGGTACCACCGTGTGGTTTACCCTGCCGGCAAGGGAGGAAGGGGAAAGCGATGGATACCAGGGCAACCATCCTGATTGTTGAGGACAACAAGCGCCTGTTGGATGCCAGTACCCGAACGCTTGAAGAAGCGGGCTACTTAGTACTTACTGCACCTGACCTCGCCACAGCTGAGGAACACATCAATAACGCATCTCCCGATGCCATTGTGCTGGACATCATGTTACCTGACGGTAATGGCCTTGACTTCATCCAGAAGATCCGTGCAGTAAGCTCGGCACCGGTACTGTTGACGACATCACTCGGTTCCAAAGACGACAGGCTGCTTGGGCTACAGGCAGGCGGTGACGACTATATCACCAAGCCCTTTGATCTTGACGAGATGTGCGCACGGGTAGGGGCATTCTTACGGCGCGAAGTCATGCATCAAAAAAGCCCTGAGCGCGTGATAAGCAGGGGACTGCTCAAGCTGGATGCGGTGGCATACCGGGCATATCTCAATGGGCAGGACATGCTGCTTGCGCCTAAGGAGTTCTTGGTATTGCTGTTGCTTGTGCAAAATGAAGGAAGGGCGCTTACCGCAGAAAACCTCTATGAGGCAATCTGGAAGCTGCCGATGGCAGGCGATGACCATTCCGTCAAGAACGCAATCTACCGCCTGCGCCAAAAGCTGAATACGGGAAACAGCGGCTTTTCGATTGAGACGTCAAGGGGCGAGGGCTATCGATTCGATAAGGTCAATGCCCTGTAACAGCAGTGGCCGGCAGTGGCCAACAGTAGCCAGGAGCAGCTGCCAACAGAGGTTTTCGGCAATGTGACTACGAAAGTCCCATTTTGGCGACCTTCGTG
>WRHL01000108.1 GCA_009783245.1 Coriobacteriia bacterium | reverse complement strand
AGGACAGAAGGGGACGGTTCTATTTTGTCCTTTTCAAGGACAAAATAGAACCGTCCCCTTCTGTCCTCAGAACCGTCCCCATTCTGTCTTGAACCGTCCCTGTTTGCCTTAGATCTCATTGCAGCCGCAGGCCCACTTCGCGCAGTTGGCGGGCCCCAACCGCAGACGGTGCGCCGGTCATGGGGTCTGCTCCGCTGGAAGTCTTAGGAAAGGCGATCACGTCGCGGATGGAATCAAAACCGCCCAACAGCATGACCAGCCTGTCCAGCCCCAAGGCGATACCACCGTGGGGCGGTGCGCCATAGCTCAATGCCTCAAGCAAAAAGCCGAACTGCTCCCGCGCCTCCTCCTCAGTAAAGCCCAACGCCTGCAAGACCCGCAACTGCAGGCCCGGCTCGTGGATACGCAGGGTGCCGCCGCCCACCTCGCAGCCGTCCATGACCAGGTCATAGGAATAGCTGCCGCAGGCCAGCGGGTCGCTCTCTATCTTGTCCAGGTCCTCATCGAAGATCCGCGTGAAGGGATGATGGTTGGCGGTGTAGCGTTTCTCGTCCTCATCGTAGACAAACATGGGGAAGTCCACCACCCAGAGCAGCGCATGGTTGTCGCGGGGCAGGGCAAGCAGGTCAGCCAGGTACAGGCGCACGGCCGACAAAGCCGCGCTCACCACGTCAAAGCTGTCCGCGCCAAAGACCACCAGGTCGCCCGGCTCCACGTCCAGAGCCTGCTTGATGGCGGCAAAGACCTCTTCCGAGAAGAACTTGATGATGGGCGATTTCTCCTCACCTGCACTGGTGAAGGCTATCCAGGCCATGCCCGCGGCCCCGTGATCTGTGGCCACGGCGGCTATCTTGTCTATCTCACCACGGCTCAGGTCGCCAGCGCCCTTGGCATTGATGGCCTTGACCACACCGCCCGCCTCCACAGCCCCGGAAAACACCTTGAAACCGCAATCCGCCACAATCGCAGAGATATCCACCAGCTCCAGGCCAAAGCGTGTGTCCGGCCTATCATTGCCAAAACGCGCCATGGACTCGGCGTAACTCATGCGCTGCAAGGGGAAATCCTGCGTGACACCCACGGCACCGAGCACCTCCGCCATGACCTCCTCGGTCAGGGCCATGATGTCATCCTGGCCGATGAAGCTCATCTCCACGTCCAGCTGCGTGAACTCGGGTTGCCTGTCGGCGCGCAGGTCCTCATCGCGGAAACAGCGCGCGATCTGGTAGTAGCGCTCAAGGCCACCCATCATCAACAGCTGCTTGAACAGCTGCGGGCTCTGCGGCAACGCGTAGAAGTTGCCCTGGCTGGTGCGCGAGGGCACCAAGAAGTCGCGGGCACCCTCCGGCGTCGACCGCCCCAAAATGGGTGTCTCGACGTCGATGAAACCGCGCGCATCCAGCGCCCGCCGTATGGCCCAGGTCACTTTACTCCGCAGCTGGATGGCGGCAAGCACCTCAGGGCGCCGCATGTCCAGATAGCGCCAGCGCAGCCGCATCAGCTCGTCGGTCTCAATGCCGTTCTCAATCATAAAAGGCGGCGTCTTGGCGGTGTTCAGTATCTCCACCTCAGACAGCAGCACCTCGATCTCGCCCGTGTACATGTTGGGGTTCGCCGTGCCGTCTGGCCGGGCCCGCACCACACCGGTGACGCAGATGACCCACTCGGGCCGCATACGCTCGCCCAAGGCGAACTGTGGGCCTATCACGTCGGGGTCAAAGACTATCTGGGTGATGCCGGCACGATCGCGCAGGTCCACAAAGATAAGGCCGCCATGGTCGCGGCGGTGGCCCACCCAGCCGGTCAGTGTGACTGTCTCGCCAATGGCGGCGGCCGTGAGCTGGCCGCAGGTGTGGGTGTGCATACTATGGGTGTTCAAATGATCAATCGATTCGGTCATGGTTCAGGTTGCCTTTCCTGTTTGATGTATTCCTTCTTGTGACAAAAGGGACGGTCCCTTTTGTCACATTGGATGGATTACTGCCTGTAAAAAGCCTTTAAACAAACGATAAGCTCGGACAGAGTCATTTGCTGTTCCTCGCGGGTATCCAGGGTGCGCAGGGTGACCTTTCCCTCTGCCAACTCCGCCGGCCCTACCACCACCACAAAAAGGGCTCCGCTCTTGTCAGCCTGCTTGAACTGGGACTTCAGGGACCGTCGCTGGTGATCAAGCTCTACGGGAACGCCGGCGTCGCGTAGCTTCTGCGCCAGCCCAAACGCCTCAAACCGCATGTCCTCGTCCACCGCTGCGACAAACACCTCAGGCGCTGCCACTGCAAAATCAGCCGTACCAACAGCCTCAAGGGCCATCAGCATGCGCTCAAAACCCACCGCAAAGCCCAGGCCCGGGGTTGGCTTACCGCCAAACTCCTGTATGAGCTTGTCGTAGCGGCCTCCCCCGCCAATGGCGTTCTGCGACCCTAATCCAGAAGTCACCTGCACCTCAAAAACGGTACGTGTGTAATAGTCCAGCCCTCTGACCAGCCGCGGGTCCTCCTCATAGGTAAGTCCCGCTCCGTCCAGCAGCGCCTTGACCGCCGCGTAATGCGTCTTACAGTCCTCGCACAGCTCGTCGGTGATCTGGGGAGCATCCACAAGGACCGCCTGGCAGGCGGCATTCTTGCAGTCAAAGGCCCGCAGCGGATTGGTGTCGGCACGCCGCACGCAGTCCTCACAAAGGCTATCCGCATGCTCCAGGATATAGGAGCGTACCTTGTCCCTGAAGGCCGGCCTGCAGGCGTCGTCACCCATGGAGTTGATCAGCAACCGCATGGACTGCTGCGGTATACCCCAGCCTTTAAAGAAACGCATCAGCATGACTATTACCTCGGCATCAGCTGAGGGCTCTGCCGCCCCCAGACACTCAGCGCCGATCTGATGGAACTCCCGCATGCGGCCCTTCTGTGGGCGCTCATGCCGGTACATGGTCGCGGCATAGACCAGTTTGACCGTGGTGGCGTCTGGTGGCACCAGGTTGTGCTCCACCACCGCCCTGCACACGCCGGCAGTCATCTCTGGCCGCAGCGCCAACTGCTCGCCTGCCCCAGGCTTCTCACCAGCCGCGATACGGTCAAGCCCGTTTTTATCGTTAACCAGGAACATCTCCTTGCCCACCACATCGGTTGCCTCACCAATGCCCCGTACAAAGACATCCAGCTGTTCAAAGGTGGGGGTCTCAATGGGCTGGTAGCCGTAGCCCGCAAAGAAGTCGAATGCGGCCTGCCGTATGCTGTTCCATGCCTGTGCCTGGCGGCCATACAGATCGGCCGTGCCACGCGGAGCCTTTAGTGCCATGGGATTTCTCTCTACTCGCAGTTATGTGCGCTGCTATTGTAACGCAACACCAGTTCTTCTTGTTATGGCTAAAGTGAGGGTGGGTCGTGGTTTACCCTGTGACGGCCCAGTGACCAGGGGCAGCCTCAACCAGGAAACCCTCATCAGTCAAAGCAGCGAGTATCTCGACAAGCTCTTCAACCAGCACGGTCTCCCTGCCTGCTGTACGCTCAAAGGTGTTCAACGCCTCCAGCAGCTCTTCCGCAGAGGCACCACCGCCGGGCGTCGCCAGCAACTCCCGCAGCAGGAA
>WRHL01000107.1 GCA_009783245.1 Coriobacteriia bacterium | reverse complement strand
GGTCCCCGCGAAGCCTGCTTCGTGGGGTGGGGTTACAGGCTCGCTGCTCCAATGAGCGTCCACTGGACGCTCATTCCCTTACGATAGTACCTCAGGGACTTGATACGTGAGTATTGTAGCAAGTGTTGTGCGCGGAGCTTACCGCCTTTCTGTCGAGAGGCGCCCCTCGTGGAGGCGGTACACCACGTCGGCAACCCCGGTGACCTTCTTGGAGTGGGTGACGATGATGACGCAGCGGTCCTCTTCGTGTGCCAGCTTCGTGAGGATGGCGAGGATGTCGTCCTCGGTTTCCTTGTCCAGGTTCCCGGTGGGCTCATCGGCTATGAGGATTGCGGGGTTGTGCGCCAAGGCCCGTGCAATGGCAACGCGCTGCTGCTCGCCGCCTGAGAGCTTGAGAATCTTGCGGTCTGCTGTCTCCCGGTCTATCCCGACCTTGTCCAGCAAGGCAGAGGCGTAGGCCTTCTTGTCCTTTTCTGGTGAGCTGCTGATGTTCATCGAGAGAACGATGTTCTGCACTGCGGTGGCATTGGTCAAGAGGTTATAGCTCTGGAAAATCACCCCCACCTGCTGGGAGCGATAGGTGTCACGGTCGAGTTCCTTGAGGTTCTTGTCGTCAAAAAGTATCCTCCCGTTGGTGGTAACATCCAGCCCCGAAAGCAGCGACAGCAGCGTGGACTTTCCTGCGCCGGACTTACCGATAATGGTATAGACAAGCCCTTTGTC
Organism: Coriobacteriia bacterium; assembly: GCA_009783245.1. Taxonomy (GTDB): domain Bacteria; phylum Actinomycetota; class Coriobacteriia; order Coriobacteriales; family UBA8131; genus WRHL01. Next base: position 2,894 of record WRHL01000107.1, on the reverse strand, counting down.
AAACTGTGCGCTCATTCCCTGAAGCACATTCCTGGTGGTTCCCTCGTAGGCATAGGACACATTGTCAAGAGTCAGTATGGTTGTCATGGCGCTCTCCTAATTCCTTTCCATCAGTATCTTCATTGGCTCATACTTGGTGATTCTGAGCGAGGCTATCAGCCCGGCAAGCGAAGAGAGTACCAGGGCAATGATGATGATTTCCAGTATCGTCTCCAGCCCGATGCCCACGTCTATGTTGGTGATTTTTTCTGTCGACGCCTGGCCCATGAAACTCATGCCCGGCCCGCCCATCGCAACAGGCCCTCCCTGCACTGCCTGCACCGTAACGATGCCGCCGCCGCCTGGACCGCCTGGCATGAGCATGGCGCTGTTTTGCGCCTGCTCTGCGGCGGCGACCTGTTGGTCGAGCAGGATGTTGGTAACGGGCTGCGCTGCAAAGCCGCCAATAACAAGACCAAGCACCAGGCAGAGCGCGGTTATAGAAACCGTCTCTGTCCAGAGGCCTAGGGCAACCTTGCTCTTCTTGAGACCCATGGCACGCAGGACGCCAATCTCGTATTTGCGCTCACGCACCGCAAGCGAGGTGAGCAGCGCGATGATGATGGCGCCAAATATCAACACGATGACAACAAAGGTGAGGCTGATGCCCTTCATGGCCTCCACCGGCTTAACGATGGCCAGATAGCTCGCCTCGTCCGTGGTCACGTCAAAGACGTCTTCCAGACCCTTGGCGCGCAGCTCTGCGGCAAAGGCCTCAAGCAGGTCGGGGCTTTTGAGATAGTAGGTGGCGCTCACGTCTATGCCCATGGTCCCCTCCTTGACTTCGCGTGCCAAGTCTTGGAAGTATAAGAACACCTCGTTCCTGCGGTTGGCAAAGGCGTTTTCCATCATGTTGTTGGAATACTCGTCCGTGAGGTCAAGGTAGCTTCCTACAATGGTGAGGGTGTACGTAATGTCGTAATACGTCTCGTCTCCGGGAAAGCTGCCGGGGTCGTTGACGTCGGAGTACATCGTGATGGTGTCGCCCAGGGAGCGCCCACTGTTTTCCAGAAGCTCCTGGCTTATGAGACACTCTCCCGCGTTCTCAGGAAACCTGCTGCCCTCGGTTAACTCCCGGTTGCCGTTGTCAAAATCGCCATACTGGTTGGCCAGCAGCCTGAAGAAGTACTGCCTCGTCTCTGGCATGTCAGCAGGCATGCCGGCCGGGCCGCCTGGGCCAATGGCCAGCATCGGTCCGCCTCCCCCGCCTTTTTCTTCGTCAATGGCCTTGAGGTCGTCGCTCCATCCCCTGCCGCTGGCGGTCATGCTGACGCTGAACAGATACTCAGAGTCTGCAAACTCCATGAGCTTCTCGGCAGGAATCGTCGGGCGCTTGACGGTGCCCGTGTTTTGCGAGGCCTGGATTATCTTCTCTATGTTGGGCGAGAGGCTGACCTCCGAGCCAAAGCGGGTCTTATAGTCATTGATGACCCCGTCGGCTGTGTTAAAAATCATCAGCGCAACCACCGACGACACAATGACCACAAAGATAATCGCGGCCATCATCAGGTTTCTGCCTTTGTTGCGCAGAAGGTTCTGGAGTGCGTTTTGAATGATGTACATGGGTCTGCTCCTATTTATTCCTAACGGGAAATCCTCTTACTCCCCTATCTTAGCAAGGCAGCCTTGCATAGACCTGTACTGAAGGATACTCTATGCTTCTAAGGTCAGGATGAATTCTGTCCAGCCGTCTGTTTGGCTGGTGGCGGTAAGGCTGCCCCCCAGCTGCTCGACGATTGCCGAGGCGATGGACAGCCCCAGGCCATAGCTGTTGTCCTCACCGGTGCGGGCACTGTCCACACGGTAGAAACGGTCAAAGATGTGAGGCAGGTCCTCGGGGCTTATCCCTTTGCCGGTATTCCTCACCGAGCATACAGCGTGTTTCCTGTCTCGCCTCAGTGATACTTCAATCGTGCCGCCCTCGTCTGTATATTTGAGGGCGTTGTCGTAGAGAATGGAGAACGCCTGCCCGGTCAGCTGCTCATTACCCTTTACGTGCAGTTCTTCAGCAAGGTTGCTTTTAACCGTGAGCTTGCGCTCGGCTGCCTGGCTCTCCATCTGCTTTATACGCTCCGCTATAAGACGACTCGCATCAAAGCTGCTCTTCTCGCCCAGCAGCTCGTCGCTTTCCAGCCGCGCCAGCGAGAGCAGGCTGCTTATCAGCTTGTTCATCCTGTCCATGCCGGTTTTGAGATACCCCAGCCACTCCTTCTGACTCTCTACGGTACTTGTTTCGTTTGAGAGTACGACGTCATAGTTGGCCATCATGGTAGCCAGCGGCGTCTTGAGCTCATGGGAGGCGTCCGCCACAAACTGCCGCTGCTTCTCCCACGCGAGGGCAACCGGCCTGATGGCACGGCGGGAGAAGAAGTAGCTGATGCAGAAGATGACCGCCACCATGCCCAGCCCAACGAATAGGAAGGTCGTACGCAGGTTTTGCAGGGTGATAATTGAGTCAGTAATATCTAAAAAGACAATTTGGTAGTGGTCGGCAATTACCGCTTCTTGGATTTCTCCAAGAGGGTTCTGCAAGGCAATAGCAAACGGCACTGTTTTGTAGATCCATGTTTGCCCAGTAATTTTTACCGTTGATTGTGTGCCAGAGCGCCAGGCTGTCTCGACAGCCTGCTCATAAAATTCGTAAGGGTATTCAACGAGCGAGGGCAAGAGTACTTCTTCCAGGTTTCCCGCAGCGTCTACTGCAACAACAAACGAGGAAACGGGACCGGTCGTCATTCGGCGTTCTGCAATAACCGCTTGCCCTTGGCCTGAAGGGCCAGGGTTATCACCCAATGTGTTCGAAAGCACAGGCGCGCTGCTGGTTATGCCATAGACTGGGCTGCCCGATTGATATG
>WRHL01000106.1 GCA_009783245.1 Coriobacteriia bacterium | reverse complement strand
GGGAGGCTCTCGAGCGCATCGCCCGCGGAGAGTGAAGGATCGCAAAGGGACGGGAGTGTGACAGAGGGGACGATGTGACAGAGGGGACGGTCCCTTTTGTCATGTTTTCACAGGAAACATGACAAAAGGGACCGTCCCCTCTGTCACATCGTCCCCTCTGTCACATCGTCCCCCTTTGTCATGCTCTTGCGGTGATGATGCTTGCCTGGGGCCATTGGTGGGTCAGGTGGATGGAGTTGAAGCCAGCGTCTTTCATCAGGGCTATCTCGGTTTGGGCTGTGAAGGGCATGTCCAGGTGGTAGCACTCGCTGGTACTGAGCTTATTCTCCTGCTGAGTTTGGGCGGCTTTGGTTATCCCCAGATCCTGCTGTTCCCGTGAAGGTGCGGTGAAATCACCAAAGAGGAAGAACCCGCCTGGCTTGAGCGCTGCATGGATGCGCTGGTAGAGCTCGCGTTTTGTAGCTATGTCGAAGTGATGCAGGGTGTAGGTGGCCAGTACGATGTCAAAGCTGCTGCCCAAATCCATGTTGAAGTAGGAGCCGCAGATGAGCCGCATCCGTTTATCTGGGTATTTCTTATGCATCTTGTCCAGCATGTTCTGTGCCAGGTCGATGCCGGTGACGCGCATGTCAGGGTAGTTTTCAAACAAACGCTCGAGCTCCAGCCCGGTGCCGCAGCCCAGGTCCAGCAGATGGAAATCCGGTCTTGGAGGAATGATCAGGTCAGCGACTGCCTGGTAGAACTCATCGAGTGCCATGTCGACATTCATGTGGTCATCGTATATCTCGGCACGGGTGTTGAAGAAGTCCGCCATCCGCTCAGGGGGGAACTCCTTGAGCATGATGAAGTCCCCGTTTTTCTCGTTAATGGTCTTGAAGCCTAACCGTTGATAGAGGTGTAGCGCGGGGTTGGCCTTTTCCACGCTGAGGGAGACGCGCCCGTAGCCGCGCTCGCAGAGGAGGGCAAGCAGCGAGGTGAGCAGTGCGGTGCCTATGCCTTCATTGCGGTGTCCAGGCAGCACCGCTATTGCGAGTTCCGGCGTGTCGTCATCAACGTAGCCATAGGCCTGGATGAGGCGTGCCCAGGCAGCGCCGACTGCCCGCCCGCCCTTTAGGGCGAGCAAGCCAAAGTCATCCCTGCCGCCAAAGCCGTCGATGTAGACGGACAGCTCTGGCTTGTAGATGACGTCTTGTGGTGGGGGAGCGGCGCCTGGCGGGACAAAGATCGCATGGTACAGGAAGTCTTCCAGCAGGGGATAGTCAAGCGGTTCTAGTGTGCGTATGGTGAGTTCCATCTGGTTAACTTCCCCTCTTGTTATATGGCTACGTGGTCAGTGTTTGTGGATATATGCCTTGATGATGGAGGCGGACATGCCACTGACAACCTCGTGCGTGGGGGTGATCTGGATGTCATGGAAGCCTGCCGTGCTCAGGCCGGCCTCATACTCGGCGAAGGACAGCGCGCCTGCGATGCAACCGGCATAGCTGCCCTTTGCGCGGCGCTCCTCCTGCGAGAGCTTGTTATCTGCCACTATGTCTGAGATCCCAATGCGGCCGCCGTCTTTGAGCACACGGGCTATCTCTTTGAATACCGCGGGTTTGTCCACGCTCAAATTGATGACGCAGTTGGAGATCACGATGTCTACGCTGCTGTCTGGAAGTGGGATGTCCTCAATGTAGCCTTTGAGGAACTCGACATTTGTTGCCCCGGCTTCTTTGGCGTTCTTGCGCGCCAGCTCTAGCATCTCATCGGTCATGTCGAGGCCGTAGGCAAAGCCGTGCTCACCAACGCGCATCGCGGAAAGCAGCACGTCGATGCCGCCGCCCGAACCCAGGTCGAGCACCGTTTCTCCCGCTTTGAGCTCTGCGACCGCCGTTGGGTTGCCGCATCCCAGCGAGGCAAGAAGCGCGTCCTGGGGCAGTGCATCGATTTCTGTGCTGCTTTGCTGGGTATAGAGTTTGGCGCCAAGGCGGTCTGAGGCGGCAAAGCCGACGGTTGGTTCTGCGCAGCAATCCATAGGGGAGCAACAGGAGCTTTGGGAACCGCCGGTGACCTTTTTAGCAGCCTCGATGTAGCGATCCTGCACCTGCTGCAGGAGCTCTTTTTTCTCGGCGTCCAGCTCTGTATCCTTGCTGCCGCAACAACAGCCGGTCTCAGCGATGACAAACTGCTCAAGTTCTGCTTTCACCTGGTCTATCCCTGAGCAGTCCAGCGAGTAATGCGTCCACTTGCCTTCCCTGCGTGCTGTGACAATGCCGGCCTCACACAGGATCTTCATATGGTGCGAGAGTGTCGACTGTGAGATGTCAAGCTCCTCGAGTAGAACACAGGCGCACTTCTCGCCCTGTTTGAGCAATGCGAGTATCTGAAGACGGCTTTCATCTGCGAATGCCTTGAAAAGCTGGGCCGGTCTCTGGTAGTCCATAGGTCTGCCTCCTCATATCGATGAACGTAGATATGTTAGCAGTATTGGGGCGCTACGTCCAGGAGTTTGAAACCCATGAGTTACGAGAGGTTATCCGGGTAGGTTGTTTGAGCTGATTATCCTGCTGCCTTTGCTTTCATAGTATTGCAGCATCTCATCGATCTTCCTTTTGTCATAACTGGTAATGCAATCTGAGATGACAGTGACTTGGTAGCCTGCCTTGAGCAGGTTGTAGCAGGTAGACTTCACGCAGACAAGGGCATCTGCTCCCGTGAGGTAGAACTCACCTATCTCATTCTTACTGATGAAGTCAGAGAACGCCTCACTGCTTAATGCGTTCTGCTTGGCTTTTATGAATATGTTGTCTGAGACTATTCTCAAGTCAGGAACCAACTCCGACCCAAAGGTATCGGGCTTGAACTTCTTCATGGTCTCTGAGGTATATTCTTGCCGCATATACACAACATGAATGGCATTATTGACGGCCCAATCTATGGACTTGTTGATATTATCAATGATGCTTTTGTAGTTCTTAGTGATATCGTTTTGAATATCTATTACAACCAATGCCTTATTCTGCATAGGGTCCCTCCCCCTGGTTCTTTGAGTGTTACAATGATTACAATACAACGAACATGTGTTCGATGCAAGTGCTTTTTCAGGTATAATGGAATGCAAAGAACGATAACATGAATTCGTCTATGACCATCTGGAGTATCACCTGCAATGGGGAAGAGGGAAAGGATCAGCCATGATGAGGAATGTAGCCCAGACCATTGGGAATCTGATCGATAAGCAAACAGTGTCCATCATCAGCTCGGTAGACAGCGAGGGCTTTCCCAACACCAAGGCGATGTTGGCACCCCGAAAGCGTGAGGGGATAGGGGTTTTCTGGTTCACGACGAACACCTCCTCAGCGCGAGTGGCGCAATACCGCTTGGATCCAAAGGCTTGTATCTATTTCTTTGACAGGCGGTTCTTCAGGGGCGTTATGCTGAAAGGCGCCATGGAGGTGCTTGAGGACGCAGAAAGCAAGGAGATGATTTGGCGGGAGGGCGACACGCTCTATTACCCCAAGGGGGTCACCGACCCTGATTATTGTGTCTTGAGGTTCACGGCGCAGTCAGGCCGCTACTATGCGAATCTCCGCTCAGAGGACTTTGTGGTTGAGTAACACCTTATAAGGAGAGAAAGGGGACGGTCTAAGGACAGAAGGGATGTGACAAAAGGGACGGTCTGTTTTGTCAGGAGGGTGGACAGGGGTACGTATAATTCGTCCATTTTTCATTAAAAATGGACGAATTATACGTACCCCTG
>WRHL01000105.1 GCA_009783245.1 Coriobacteriia bacterium | reverse complement strand
TGGCCGCCGCCTCCCGCGTTGTGGGTGGGGGCCGCGGCTTTGGCGCCGAGGCCGACCTGGGCCTGGCCCGCGACCTGGCAGCCGCACTTGGCGCCGAGCTCGCCTGCAGCCGACCCATCACAGAGAGCGAGAACTGGATGGCACGGGAACGCTATATAGGCGTCTCCGGTGCGGTCATCAAACCCGAGCTTTACTTTGCCGTTGGCATATCCGGCCAGATCCAGCACATGGTGGGCGTCAGCCAGGCAAGGACAATAGTCGCCATCAACAAGGACAAGAACGCCCCCGTGTTCAAGCACGCGGACGTGGGCATAGTGGGCGACCTGTACGATCTGCTCCCCGCCCTGACCGCCGCCCTCTCTGCCTGAGGGCCTGGAGTAGGAAGTAAGAAACGCAAGGGACGTAACGCAAGGGACGTAACGCAAGGAACACAAGGCAAGGAGCACCACACAAGTAACACCGCAGGACCTGTACAAAAGCAATGACGAGGAAGGAACCGGAGGAGACCATGACCGACATCATCGCCGATATGAACCTTCGTGATCTGTGGGAGGATGCCGCAGCAGCACATCCCCACAAGACCTTCCTCGTCTTCCAGTACCGCAACGGGAAGACCTGCGAGTACAGCTATTGCGCCTTCAATGAGCAGATCAACCGCACAGCCAACCTGTTCGCAGAGCTTGGCATCAGCAAGGGAGACTGCGTGTCCGTGCAGATCTGCAACTCCCCGGAATTCCTGCTCTGCCTCTTTGGGCTTGTCAAACTGGGCGCGGTCATGGTGCCCCTCCACAGCAAATCCACGTTGCCGGAATTCCGGCACGCCATCACCGTCTGCAACGCTCGCCTGGCGGTAATCGAGGAGCGTCTGCTCGACGAGTACCGCCAGCTGCAAAAAGACGAGGGCCTGCTGCCTGACGGCATAGTCCTGGTGCGCTGCCACAACACAGAAAGTGGCACAGCAGCCCAAGCCAGCGGCCTCCCCTACTTCGACGAGCTCAAGGACCGCCAGCCGACACAGCTCAAGCTGGCCCCTCCACTGGACAGCATGGACACGGCCGAGGTCATCTTCACCTCAGGCACCACCTCGCAGCCCAAAGGCGTCGACCTCACCCACGCGAACCTCATCTTCTCCGGCATCTACGGCATCTGGCAGACCAGCCTGCGTGACAGTGACCGCCTGCTGACCGCCATGCCCGCCTGCCACTCCAACTTCCAGATGGCAGCGCTGACGCCGGTGTTGGTTGCCGGAGCTACGCTTATCCTGCTCGAACACTACAGCGCCCACAGCTTCTGGCAGCAGATCAGAGACTACCGCGCCACCATCACGCAGTGCATCTCCATGATGGTGCGCACCCTGCTGCTGCAACCGGTGGATACCCATGAGAAGGACCATCAGCTCCGCGAGATACTCTACTTCATGCCGCTTACCAATGAGGAGAAAGTCGCTTTTGAGCAGCGCTTCGCGGTGCGCCTTTTGAACTCCTACGGCTCCACAGAGTCGATCGGATGGGTGATAACCGACCCGCCCCACGGCAAGCGGCGCTGGCCCTCTGTCGGACGCGTGGGCCTGGGCTATGAGGCGCGCATCGTTGACGATAAGGGCGCAGAGCTTCCTGCTCACAAGACCGGCGAGATACAGGTGAAGGGTATCCCCGGGCGCAGCATCATGAAGGGTTACTACAACGACCCTGAGGCGACCCGTCTCGCCCTTGACGAGGAGGGCTGGCTGCATACCGGTGACAAGGGTTACTGCGACGAGGACGGCTGGTTCTACTTTGTCGACCGGAGGGCCAACCTCATCAAGCGCTCCGGTGAGAACATCTCCGCAACTGAGATCGAGATGGTGTTGAGCGCCCACCCGGCCATTGAGTTGGCAGCCGTCATCGGTGTGCCCGACCCCCTCCGCGACGAGGCGGTCAAGGCTTTTATCGTAGTGAAGAACGGCGCGTCACTCACCGTTGAAGAAGTATTGGATTACTGCAGGGAAAGGCTCGCGGCGTACAAGCTACCCTCCTTTGTGGAGTTTCGCGCCGACCTGCCCCGCACCTGCAGTATGAAGATAGAAAAGAAGAAGCTGCACTGAGACTGCAGCCCGGAGAGAAAGCTGCACTGAGACTGCAGTCCGGAAAAGGAAGACCAGACAGTCATACCAGACAAGAAAGGAACTATCATGACTATCAGCACAGAGATCGTCGGCAAGGAATTCGGCCCCTTTGTTCGTGAGTACACCTTCCGTGACCTGGAGATCTGCGCCCTTGGCTGTGGCGCGGCCATCGACGGCAAGAAGGACCTCGAGTACGTCTTCGAGGGAGACGCAAAGAACCCGCAGCTCAAGGTACTGCCCATCTTTGGTGTGCCCCTGACCTGCCACGAGGAAATGACCAAGACCCTGGACTACGGCTATAACTATGCCGGCTCCCTGCACTTTGGGTTTGAGATCCTGTTCCATGCCCCCTTCAAGATGGCCGACCGCATTGAGACCTTTGTCACCCAGGAGGCGCTCTATGACCGCGGTGAGGGCCGGGGCAGCCTCTCCAAGCAGGTCGGGCGCTCCTACAGCGCGGATGGCACCCATCTCTGCACGGTGGAGACCTGGGACGTCTGCATCTTTGACGGCGGCTGGGGTGGCCCCACGCCCCCCAAGGATATAGTCGACATGCCCGACCGTGAGCCGGATGCCATTGTCGAAGAGGTCTTCCCTCTGAACCAGCCGCTCATCTTCCGCCTTATGGGCGACTGGCATGAACAGCACGTCGACTGGTCATACACCGAGCAGACCGGCCTGGACAGGCCCATCGCCCACGCCATCAGCTATGCCGGCCTGGTCATGCTCCACGCCATCGCCAGCTTCTTCCCCGGCGAGCCAGAGCGTATGACCCGCTTCAAGACCCGCGTCACCTCCCCCCTGGTCCCCGGTACCAAGCTGCACACCAGGATGTGGAAGGTTGGCGAGAAGGAACTGCGCTTCCAGCTGGTCGACGCAGATGCCGATGAGACCGGTGCCAAGCCGCACCTCAACTGGGGCATCATCGAGTGGGATTGATCCTTAAGGACCTTTGAAAGTGAAAAGGGTCAAAATGACCCTTTTCACTCCTGAGCTTCAAAAGCTGGTACAAATCTGACCACACCGCCAGCCCTAAGGGAAACGCCAAGGAGGACGAGCCATGGAACCAACCAAGAAACCCATAATGCTCGACGACATGGGGATGACGCCCTTCCTCAAGAAGGTGACGCTGTTCTCCAGCGGAGGTCCCTTCCTCGACGGCTACGTGCTTGCCATCATCGGTGTTGCCCTGGTGCAACTCAACGACCATCTCCAACTCACCACCCTGGAGCTTGCCCTGGTAGGGGCAGCCGCCCTTGTGGGGCTTTTTGTGGGCACGTCGGTGGGCGGTTACGTCACCGATCTTATCGGACGTAAGATGATGTTCACCATCGACATCATCGCCATAGGCCTCATATCGCTTGTCTGCGCCTTTGTGTGGGACGCTGCCAGCCTGATAGCGCTGCGCTTCCTCATTGGCATTGTCATAGGCGCGGACTACCCCATCGCCACCTCGCTGGTGGCGGAGTTCACGCCCCGCAGGTACCGGACCATCTCCATGGGCGTGCTTGCGGCCATGTGGTACGTGGGCGCCTCGGCTGCCGGCCTGGTGGGATATTTCTGCGTGGGGCTGGAGGATGGCTGGCGCTGGATGTTAGGCAGCGCGATTGTGCCCTGCATCATCATCCTGATAGGCCG
>WRHL01000104.1 GCA_009783245.1 Coriobacteriia bacterium | reverse complement strand
GCTGGTAGCCCGGTTGGGGTTGCGGGGGTGGAGGTGGCGCAGCTGCCGCTGCCTGCATGGGCGCTGTCGCCTGCCAGGGCTGGGTCGGCTGCTCGGGCGCAGCTGGCATCGGCTGGGTCAGCTGCTCTGCTGGCGCTGGCGCCGCTGCCGCTGGCTCTGGGGCGGATGGCTCTTTAGGCAACGTCTCGCCACAGAAGGTGCAGAACAGCGCCTCCCCTGGAACCTGGTTGCCGCATTTGGGGCATGACTTATCCATTGCTGATCCCTTCTATGAGTATCCCATTCCCCTTATGATTGAGCAAAGTATAGCATGGGCAACTGGGCGCGACCCAACGGGGACGGGCATGACAACGGGGCATGACAAAGGGGACGGGCATCATGACAAAAGGGACCGTCCCCTTTGTCACGTCCCCTTTGTCCCACCCGAGTTCTCTATTGCGCTATCAGGAATAAGAATTTTACTTTGCCTGCCCAGCGAAGTATCGTTATCTAAGGTTGTTTAGAGGACAGAAAGGGCAGGTAGATGTCATACGTCATCGCAGGTTTCGTCATCGCGGCGATGCTGTGCTTCCTCATCATCACAGCGGTCAAGACGCAACGATACCGTCGCCACCCCCTCCACAGCCGTCTGGAACTCTACCCCGTCCCCAAGGAGGGCAACGGCAGGGCGGCCTACGGCGGCTCCTATTTCGAAGAGCCCCAGTGGTGGAGCAAACCCCGCTCCATCAACAACGCCAATGAGACCAGGGACATCCTCAAGGAGATGCTCTTCATCCGCAAGCTCTTCCAGCACCAGCGCGGCCTCTGGTGGGCCTCCTACGCCTTCCACCTGGGCATCTACGCTCTTGCCACCTGGACGCTGCTCCTGCTGCTCGCCACGCTCTGGCCCCACCCAGCCCTGCTGCTGCTCGCCCGTATCGCCGCCGCCGCTGGCTTCACGCTGGCCACGCTCGGCGCCGTCCTCCTTCTCATCCGCCGCGTCACGGCCGCGGCCTTGCGCCCCTACACCACGCCGCAGGACTACGCCAACCTCGCCCTCATCCTCGCGGTCCTCGTCACCGGCATCCTCTCATGGACGCTGGTAGCCTCGCCCTTCACCGTGGCCGCTGACCTGCTCTTCTTCAACGATAAACCCCAGTCTGCCCTTGTTGTCACCCACCTCATCCTGCTGGGTGTGATGCTGATCTACATCCCCTTCAGCAAGATGAGCCACTACGTAGGCAAGTTCTTCGCCTTCCACAAGGTGCTCTGGGACAACGACCCCAACCTTCCCGGCAGCAAGGTCAACCAGCAGCTGAAGCAAGCTGACTCTGTCACAGAGGCTTCTGGGCGACAGCCGCAGCCATTCAGCACCCGCTGGGGTAGGCCCCGGGTCAAGCCCGGGGTGACAAACCAGGGCCAGCAGCAACAGCATCATCAAACTGGGGTAGACCCCGGGCCTGCGCTGGCGCCGCTGGCACCGCTGCCGGCGCCCTATGACACGCCGGACAGCGAGCCGGAACCCAAGCCGCTCAAGCCGGAGTGGGCGCAGACGCGCTGCGCCTCGCTGGACGGTTATGTCGCGCTTGACACCCTGCAGCGCCCTCAGACGCAAGAGGAGGAGGACGCCTTTGTCCTCAGCTTCATCACGGCCGTGGGCAAGCTCTTCTCCAGCGACAACAAGAACTACCTCCAGCCACTCAACCTGACCATCGACTACTGCGCCCGGTGCGACACCTGCTCCCAGGCCTGCCACATCTTCCAAGCCAGCGATGGTCTGGAGATCTACCGCCCCATCTACCGGACCGAGGTCCTGCGCAAGATCTACAAGAAGTACTACACGCCCGAGGGGAGGCTGCTTAAGGGCTTTGCGGGAGCAGACGTAGAGCTCAACTGGGAGAGCATCGCCCGCCTCGTTGAACTATCCTACCGCTGCAACCTCTGCAGACGTTGTGCGCAAGCCTGCCCGCTGGGGCTGGACAACGGCCTGGTGGCGCGCGAGATCCGCAAGCTGTTCAGCCAGGAGCTGCAGGTCGCGCCCAGCGCGCTGCACGAGAAAGGCTCGATGATCCAGCTGAAGACCGGGTCCTCAACCGGGCTGACCAGGCCCGCGCTGCTCGATACGCTGGAGTTCATCGAGGAGGACATGTCGGAGCTGACCGGCCGCGAGATCCGCTTCCCCGTGGACAAGGAGGGCGCGGACATCCTGCTCATGCACAACGCCGGCGAGTTCATCACCTGGCCGGAGAACCCCACCGCGTTTGCCATCCTGTTTGAGGAGGCCGGTGTGGATTGGACGATAAGTTCGCAGATGTTGGGGTATGACAGCGTCAACTACGGCGTATGGTATGACGACGCGCAGGCCCGGGCGATAGCGCTGCAGCAGCTTGAGGTTGCGCGGCGGCTGGGCGTGCGGCGCGTGGTGGTGGGCGAGTGCGGGCATGCGCACAAGTCGTTGGGTGTGAGTGCGGACCGGATGACCAGCGAACAGAAGGTGCCGGTCGAGAGCTTCCTGCCCGTGATGGCCGAGCTGGTCAGGGAGGGGCGGCTAGCCTTTGACCCGGCCAAGAACAACTTCGCGGTGACGCTGCATGACCCCTGCAACATAGTGCGCCAGATGGGGATAGTCAGGCCGCAGCGCGACATTTTGGCTGCTATCTGCCCACCGGGGCGGTTTGTGGAGATGGCGCCTGCGGGTGTGGACAACTACTGCTGCGGCGGTGGCAGCGGCTTTGCGCTGATGGGCTCGGGCAACTTTGGCGACTTCAAGAACCGGGTCTGCGCGCGCACCAAGTTCGCGCAGATCATCGAGGCCTTTGGGGAGGATTTTGCCGACCCGACTCTTACTAAGTATATCTGTGCGCCCTGCTCCAACTGCAAGGGCACTATGCGCGACGTCTTCAAGCACTACCAGGCCACGGCGCGCCATAACGTGCACTACGGCGGTCTGGTCGAGCTGATGGTCAACGCGCTTGTGAGCACCAGCACCCCCTACCTGGAGTTTTTGCAATAGGACGTGACAAAGTGTGACAAAGGGGACGGTGTGACAAAAGGGACCGTCCCCTTTGTCACACCGTCCCCTTTGTCACCTTTGCGCTATGATTACGCTGTTCTCACTTGGCAATCCATCAGCTGGAAAGGCAACGCACATGAAGGACATCTTTGTAGAAGGCCAGACACTGCCGGAGGTATACCACAAGGGGATTGTTGCCCTGTCCACCCACGGCCAGCTCGCCGACTGCTCGGACTGGAACCTCAAGGACCTCGCGTCCTACAGCCAGCTCGAGTGCCGCATGACGCTGCACATCGAGGAGCCGCTCAAAGAGCCGCGCATCAGCAAATGCATCATCTGCGGCCCCCGTGAGCTGGAGCAATACCGCCTGGAGATACTTGACGGCCTGCTCGACTTCGCCGTGGACGTCCAGGTAGAGCGCAACGGCGCCCTGGAGCCGCTTGAGGACTACACCTACCACCACCGCATGACGCGGCCTGTTGACCAGCTCGATTTTATCGTCAATGAGCTGAGGCGCAACCCCCAGATGTCGTCGCGGCGCGCGGTCATCGGCATCCGCGACAACCAACGCGACTCGCAGCTGCAAAACCCCGCCTGCCTGCAAAGCCTCCACTTCCTGGTGCGCCAGGGCAAGCTCGACCTCTGCGTGCTGTTCCGCTCGAACGACTTCGCCCAGGCCTTCTTCATGAACGCCTTTGGCCTCATCTGCCTGCAAGAACGCGTCGCCGGTCAACTGGGCATCCCCGTGGGGACCTACG
>WRHL01000103.1 GCA_009783245.1 Coriobacteriia bacterium | reverse complement strand
ACAGGGGAAGAAGGGCCGCGGCGGGCAGACGCGGTCTTGGGCGGAGAGGCGCTCACGGTCGCCTATGTAGCAGCCGTTGTTGAGGATGTTACGGTGCGTGAGCATGACGCCCTTGGGAAAGCCGGTGGTGCCGCTGGTGTATTGCATGTTGATGGGATCGGTGTTCACAAGTGACGCGCCGATCTCTTTCAGCTCGCTGTCTGGCAGATGGGAGCCGAGCAGGATGAGCTCGGGCACGGAGTAGAACCCGCGGTGTTTCTCGGGCCCCATGTAGACGAGGTTCTTGAGGCGCGGGTACTCGTCGGCGATCAGATGGCCACGCTCGCAGCTGAGGGATTCAGGGATGAGGTCGCGGATGATCTCGATGTAGTCCACGTCCTTCCAGGCATCCACAATGCACAGCGTGGACATGTCGCTTTGCTTCAGCACGTAATCGAGCTCCGAGCTCTTATACGCCGGGTTCATCGTCACCAGAACAATGCCGAGCTTGGCCGTGGCGAACATGAAGGTCAGCCAGTCGGGGATGTTGCGGGCCCACACGCCCAGGTGGTCGCCGGGGCGCATGCCGATGGCCAACAGCCCCTTGGCGAGGTTGTCGGTGCGGATGTCGAAGTCCTCATAGGTCCAGCGCAGGCTGCGGTCCGGGTAGACGATGAACTCGTGGCTGGGGTCTATGGCGACCTGGTTGCGGAAGTACTCCCCGATGGTCAGCTCTGAGTGGAGCGGGAACTCGGGGGATCCGGGTGCTTTGTTTGCCATGGAGATCACCTACAGCGGGGTGTAGACGCAGGCGACGAACTTTGCCGGGGCGCCTTTGTGCGCGCGGACCTGGTGCGGCACGATGGAGTCATAGTAGATGCTGTCGCCGGGCTCAAGCACAAAGATGTCGCGGCCGTACTCGATCTCGATGGGCCCCTCAAGCGCGAACAGCCACTCCTCGCCCTCGTGGGCAGAAAGCGCGTGCTCAGTTGCGTCGGAGGGCTCCAGCGTGATGTAAAAGGGCTCCATATGGCGGGCTGCCTTGCCTTCGGCCAGCGCGTTGAACACCAGGCCGCCGGCGTCGCTGTGGGTTTCCAGCGCCTTGAGGCGGGTGGTCTGCAGGTAGTCGCTGGAGCGGACCAGCACGGGGCCGAGGTTCTCGTCATCATCGAGCAGCGTGCCCAGGCGCACGCCCAGGGCGCGCGATATCTTGACCAGCGGCGCGAGCGAGGGGACTATGTCGCCCGCTTCTATGCCCGCGAGGGTCTCAAGGTCTGTGCCGCAGCGCTCGGCAAGCTGTTCAGGTGACAGCAGCAGAGCCTCCCTCAGTTCCGTTATCTTGTGGCCGATACCAGCGTCGCTCATAACCATCACCTACTTTTCTCTTCTCGGGCCCACCGGGCCGGTTTCTTGTCGGCCCCGTTGGGCCGGTTGCCTGTCGGCCGCATTGGGCCGACTCCCTGTCGACCCCATGGGCCGGCATTCGCGTTTGTAACGCATAGCCGCACATTTTACTACAAATCCCTTGCGTACTATCCGGTTTTGCCTGGAAAAGAGGCTCGAGGCGGTCAATGGCCTCAGCTCTGACCCTGCTCTGCGTTGAAGCGCTTGAATGCTTCCAGGGCAAAATAGAATGATAAGGGAGTCAGGCGGGATGGATGGATGTTCTTTTCCATGATTTCGAGGAGTTCATCCTCGCTTTGCACGCCCACCTGTTCCATCAAGACAATAGCGTCATCCATATCCAAGCTGTCTTCCCGGGCGGAACACAGTTTCAGGGCCAACATCCCTTCTGCATCGGGCATCCTGACCGTAAGGTTATCGTAGGTGCGTACCGTGGTGAAGGTCATCCGCTGAGTATCAAGGAATGCCTTGGCGCCGTCATTGAGCCAGTCATCGTTGAGGCCCTCTCGTCTGGCAATATCTGCCGCTATCTTACGGAGCTGTGCTGCTGGAGAAAAGAACCCGTCTATGTCCTTGGTGGTTGGCCTCGCGTCATAAGCAAGCGCCATAACGGCACCTCCGCAGAGTATGATCTCGCCCTGTAACCCTTCTTGCCTCAAACCTTTTGCCAGCTGCTCCAGATAGTTCTCGATGTCGTCTTTAGAAAGCATGGCCTCACATCCTGCTTAGGATGTTCTCACCCAGAAAGAGGTTATGGGATATGAACTCCCTGGGGGTGGAGGTTCGCAAGTAGTCCCTGAATTCCTCGTTCTCAGTGTTGAAGGCGAAAAACGGCTCTGGCGCGATGTATCCACCATCCAAGGCCCAACGCGGGACAGGCAGATCGTTGTCATGCGCCAGTTTGTGCGCTGTCGCTGCTAAGTCGAAGTACCAACGCCCAGGGTCGCTGAACATCCAAACTGGTTCATCGGCAATAAGCGCTTCCTTGTTGTGCGCCTGTTTAAAATCATCCAGGAACTGTGAGAAGAGCATGTTGACATCATCCTCAGGTTGAGCCATGGCCACGTCGGCAAGACGCATTGCATCTGGTCTTGGCCCAAGCGCAAGAGTCATTGCCCCCTTCCTCACCGCCTGCGAGAAGCTGATGCCTTCTCTTTGCGCATAGGCAGTAATGATCTGTTTCTCCTGCTCAGAGAATCGCAGAGCCGTAACATCACGTGGCATTTTGGTCTATCCTTCCAGCTGCCAGCCTATTGGCGTTATTATCGTAGTACATTGTACTACGATAGCTTCCCTAATACAATTCCCCGGATTGCTTCAATCCAGCGTTTGGAGGGACTGGAGTTCTTGGGGGGTGAGGGGGCGGTGGGTGCCGGGGGCTAGATCGCCAAGCTCAAGGGGGCCAAAGGCCTCACGTTCTAAGGTGAGGACGGGAAAGCCCAGGTGGGCGAACATGCGCTTGACCTGGCGCTTGCGGCCCTCAGTGATGGTGCACCACACGGTGGTCTCATATAACGAGAAGGTCGCATCCTCTGCCAGCCTGCGCCTCTCTCGAGGCGAGAGCTGCTTCTCCCTCACTTCGCCTATGGTGATGAGCGCCGGTTGAGTGGGGCCGTCGTGCAGCTGTATGCCCGTACGGAGCTGGTCGGCATCTGCCTCACTGAAGGCCCCGTCCACCACAGCGCGATAGCGCTTGGCCACCTGGTGGCGGGGGTGGAGCAGGCGGTGCGCCAAGTCACCGTCGGTGGTGAAGAGGAGAAGGCCGGTGGTGTCATAGTCGAGCCTGCCCACCGGGAACAGCCCCGGGTGCTCATCTGTGGGAACCAGCTCTTTGACCGTGGGGCGGCCCTGGGGGTCCTCCATGGTGGTCAGGTAGCCGGCGGGTTTGTTGAGCATGAGGTAGCTGTGGGTGTCAGCCAGGCTCACTGGCCTACCGTCGATGCAGACGGTGTCGCAGCGCGGGTCCACCTTGCTGCCCAGCTCACTGACCACCACGCCGTTGACCGTGACCCGGCCTGCGGTCATCAGGTCCTCCGAGCCACGGCGTGATGCCGCGCCGGCCCGGGCCAGGAACTTCTGCAGCCGCAGGGGGTAAGGGGTCAACTGTTCTGGGGGTATTTCTTCAGCCATCCGCTGTCCTTCTACATCCGTCTGTCACATTCGACTCCGCCACTTTACGGCTTCGTTCTATGCAGGCTCCGATTGCCACTTCGCGCTACGCGCTCCTCGCAATTCTACAGGAAAGGAACCGATGGCGGGCTCTGACGTAACAGCGGGTTGCCAGCCGCTTTGGCTCTTCGCCCTTCGCGCTAATAAGCGCAGCCTTGAAAAGTGGCGGCAAAAGGCTGGTTTTTTCACAAGGCTGCGTAACACTGCTTATCCCTGCAAAGCTGCAAAGCGGAATCACATACAGCATTTACCTCCATACACAG
>WRHL01000102.1 GCA_009783245.1 Coriobacteriia bacterium | reverse complement strand
GGTTGTGTGTCAGGGGGTTGGTGTGTCATGGGGTCGTATCTGTTGACACATTCTCCGAATGTGTCAACAGATACGACCCCATGACACACCACTCGACCCCATGACACACACTTACCCCTGTCCCGTCCCCCCTGACACATTCGACCTACATCGGTTTGAGGTTGTTGTTCAGGCGGTCGACGATCTTCCCAAAGTCGCGCTGGCGCGCTTCCTCGCCCTTGAAGCTCAGGTATCTTCTTGTGTAGGTACGGCGCACCGAAGGTGACATCCTACTGAAGTTCTCTAAGGCAAGCGCATGGCCTGCCAGTCTCTGGGCAAATGCCTCAACCTGCTCGTCGCTTACCGGCTCAGTCTTGGATGCGCCCCACATGCCGTTTCGCTTGGCGGTTTCCACGGCTTCCTCGCCCAGCTGGGTCATGCGACCCTCTTCGCGCAGCCGCTCCACCGCTTGCTTGTTCTTCTCGGACCAGGGGCTCTTTGCCCGGCGCTTGGCGAAGTACTTCAGATACCTCGAGCTGTCGACGCTTTTCATCTGGCCATCTATCCAACCAAAGCACAGCGCCTCTTCCAGGGCATCGTTCGCGCTTATCGTGACAACAGTCTTATCCTTGCCAAACACCAGCCACACACCCTCGCTGGTCTCAGCGTTCTGAGTCAACCACTCCCGGAAATCACCGCGCGACTCAAACAGCAACTCAGGCACATCAGGCCTCATTCGTCCTCCTGACGCGCAGGCGGCTCCTCACCAACAATCAGCATGAAGCGCTCGAAAAGCCCCGTCCTCCTCTGCTTATCTTTCTGCAGCTGTCCGCTGAACAGGTCGACGGCAATGAGGATCAGGATGCTGTATTCGTTCGCAGTGATGAAGTTCACCAGACTCTCCGGCACCAGGGATGGGTAGTAGCCGATGATCTGCGAGAAGACCATGATCACTATGTAGAACAGGTAAAGGATCGCCTTGAAGGAGATGAAGGCGTCCAAAAAGAACCGTATGAAACCACTTTCCTTCAGCGTTTCGTGGTATTCCTCTGACTGCAGGGAGGTCTCGATCACCTTGAAGGTGAGCTCATCCGATATCAGGGCTATGACGATAAGTACCAGGTTGACCAGATAGGCGATAAGAAGGGAATGGCCTGCAATCCAGGTGTGGATGAAATACATGGCCAGTCCCCACAAAACGCCGCCAAAAAGGATGTATCCCACATATTTGCCAATCTGACTGATCCTCTTTGCCATCAACCTCTCCCGCCCCTGGTATGCTTTGGGTATTCCTGTGATGCCCGTCCTTCTCGTTATCTAGTTCCCTGGTGGGGGCCAGTTGCCCTGCTGCGGAGGAAGGCCGTCGCCTCCACCAGGTAAGCCCTGTGTTGTGGGTGGTTGCCAATACTCGGGGGCCGTTGGCTGCAAGGGCAGTTGTTGGGCGCCGGGAAGCACTACAACCTGCGAACTGCCGTCGTTGCCGGCGAATACCAGCGGCGCAGGATCCTTGCACTTCATGAGCAAGCCTATGACAACAGCGACTACCAGCACCAGGGTTGCCGCAAGGCCGCCTTCTATGCCAAAGGCTCCGCCGCTGATAAGCTCTCCAGTAGTGTTGGGCTCAAAGATGAAGATGGAAGGCTGTCGCTCCATGCCGCTCACACTGATGCCGAAGATATTGCCCTGGGTGAAATTCCAGGCCGTATGGATGGCGCCAACCCCCCAGATATTGCCGCGTTTCAGCATATAGATGCCCATGAAGACACCAAACAGGGCGATGTTCACAATGGCAAGCAAGGTGATATTACTATTGAATATATGCAGAAGGCCAAAGAAGCAGGAGCTTACGATAATCGCAACGGCTACGTGCTGTCTGCGGGCGAGTGAGACCATGAAGTAGCCGCGGCACAGCAGCTCTTCGCTCATGCCCTGTATCATGAAGCCCAGCAGGAATAAAAGGACCAGCGTGGCGGATGACCCAGCGAGGCCCGCATAATGCATGGTGCCAGTGACCATCGCCACCAGGACCGCCGCGCTGAACAGCACCAGGCCAACAAGCAGGCCCACAAAGTATTCCCGCAGGATATGCCCGCGCCTGAAGCCCATGGTCCTGAACTTACGGCGCTCGATGAAGCGGCAGTAGATGATGACGCCTATGATGCAGCCTATAGTCGCAAACAACATGAATGCGCTACCCAGAGGTGTCGATGTCACCTGGGAGGAGACAGCGGCAGCCGCCTGGAAATCTGCGATGCCACCGCTCTGAACCAGATCCTGATAGGATTCGTTCGCAAACAGAAGAGGCATGGTGATCACCGTATAGGCCAGGTTCTCAAGTATCAGCCCAGCAATGATGAAGACCGCAACAAAGATGAGTATCTCGATGATGAGGTCAACGGGAGCTGGAATGCGCGCGCGCCTGAATCGGACCTGCGAACTTGCCTCAGCGACCAGTGTGGGAATAGGCAGACTGAACTTCATAGCGCCCCCTCCGTAGTATGATGTACAGGCAATGGAATCGGACTGGCTATGATTATACGATAGTCAAAAAGTTTTATGCACTGCCGTTGAGAGAATTGCCGTCGTAAAGAATTGCCGTTGAAAGAATGGGCAAAAGGTTGAAAGAACGCATCTGGCTCTCCTTTGTGCTTGAGTTGCTCATAGCGGCGCTCTGCCTGTTCTTTGGTTTCGCGGCCAGCAGCCTCAACGAGCTGATCATCTACGGCCTGATCATCGCCTGCCTGATCGCCGCCCGCCTGCTCATAGGCCTGCTCGAAGCGCGTCGGTGGTGGGCATGGCTCTGCGCGCTTGCCTGTGCCGGCGCCCTGTTCCTCTTTGGGCAGGACGTCTTTGTGGGCCTGGTTGGCGTGCTTGTCTTCAATGTGCTCTGCGAGCGGTTGGAAGGGCGCTGGGCCTTGATCCTGGCGTTGGTGGCGTCGGTGCTGCTTGCGCTCATCTTCCCGCAAGCCTGGGGTATCTACCTGGGGCTTGTTATGGGGCTTATACTGGGCTTCTTTGGCGATGTATTGGTACGGCGGCTCAGGCGGGAGCAGCGTGAGCTCATTGTCAAGGATGAGCGCATCGCGGCCTTGGAGACGCAGCTTGAGAGCCAACGCGCAACCATCAGCGCCATTGAGCAGCAGGGCAGGAAGGCTGAGCGCAACCGCCTGACTGCGCGTATCCACGACAAGGTCGGGCACGGCATGACCGGCAGCATCCTCATGCTGGAGGCCGCGCAATTGCAGCTGGACAAGGACCCGCAGGCGGCCCGCCTCAGCATCAGCACGGCCACCGAGAACCTGCGCGACAGCGTGGATGAGATCAGGCGGGAACTGCGCGAGGAACGGGCCACCAGCGAGCAGGCCACCCTTGTGCGGATCGCCCAGACCCTCGATGGGTTCTCCGCCCGTCACCCGGGACTCAGCACCGAGCTGGTGACCGAGGGCATGCTGGACGCGCTGCCGCAATCCATCTGGTCCTGCGTGCACGAATGCCTGCAGGAGTCGCTGACCAACATGCTCAAGCACTCCAACGGCGACCGCTTCCGCGTGTTCATTTCACTGCACAACCGCCTGGTCTACGTGGAGTTCAGCGATAATGGCACAGGCAAAGAGCTTGACGATAAGGACAAGGTTGTTCAGGGCCTGGGCCTCACCGGCATTGAGGAGCGGGTGCTGCTGCATGGCGGCAAGGCCTTCTTCTCCCTGGGTGAGCAGGGCTTTCGCACCCGCATGACCTTCGCCCTGCGAGGGGGTATGTCATGACAAAAGGGCCGGGGGACACAAAGGGGACGTATGACAAGGGGGTCGTGCGTGAGGGGGGCGTATCTGGTGGCACAAGCTGAAAACACGTGGCAAAAGAAAGGACCCCCTGACACCCGACCCCCTTACACCCAATTAGAGGTCGCACATCATACCGCGCCT
>WRHL01000101.1 GCA_009783245.1 Coriobacteriia bacterium | reverse complement strand
GAAGCCGGCGGGCGAACAGGTCCACCAGGCGCGCGAGCTTGGAGATGCCGCAGATGAGGCCGTTCTTGCCGGGGATATAGCCCACGTGGGCCATGCCGAAGAAGGGGACCATGTGATGCTCGCAGACGGAGTAGAAGGGGATGTCCCTTACCAGGATCATCTCGCTGTGGTTCTCGCAGAAGCTCTTCTCAAAGAGCGGGCTGGGCTCCTTGCCTATCCCCGAGCAGATCTCCTCATACATGCGTGCGACCCGCACGGGCGTATCCAGCAGCCCTTCGCGCCCGGGGTCCTCGCCTATCCCCTCAAGGATCAGCCGGACACCCTGCTCGATCTTCGCGTTGTCCATCTCTACTCGTCCCTTTTTGTGCCGTCGCTGTCTGGGTTGCCGCTGTCTGGGTTGCCGCTACCTGGGCCGCTGTCTGAGCCGCTGTCTGGGTTGTCACCGTCTGAGCCTTCTTCAGCGCCTTGCCCTTCCTGGCCCAAACGCGTCCTGACAAGCTCCTGCAGATCGACCTTCCCCTTGAAGATGTCTTCCAATGAAGGCTGCTGCACGGTTGCGGCTGCCAGGCCCAACCCCTGCACCGGCGGCCCGACAGGCGGAGGAGCCAGCAAGACCTTACGGGCCCGCTCCTCAGCTGCATGCCGCTCATCATCCTCTATCTGCTTGCGCTCCGCCTCGGCCTTCTTTGCCAGGAGCTCGTCCTCATTCTCCAGGTATTCATCCCATTTGTTCTCAAGCAAAGCCGACAGCGCCTCACCTTCGACCGTCTCGCGGTCGATCAACACCTGCACCATGAGCTCGATCTGCTCCTTGCGGCTATCCAGCGTTGCATAGGCGACATCATGCGCTTTGGTCATGATGCGCGTTACCTCTTCGTCGATCCGCTGCGCGGTCGCCTCACTGTAGTCAGGAGTCGCGGAGTAATCCCTGCCCAGGAACACCTCGTGATTGGCCTCGCCGTAGACCTGTGACCCCAGCGCCGTGGTCATGCCATAGCGCGTGACCATCTGTCGCGCCATCTTGGTAGCCCGCTCCAGGTCGCTTGAAGCGCCCGTGGTGATGTCGTCGCAGAATATCTCCTCAGCCACGCGCCCACCAAGGAACACGGCGAGGTCGTCGTACATCTCATTGCGTGACGATAAGAACCGGTCTTCTGAGGGCAGGCTGAGGGTGTACCCCAACGCCTGTCCGCGGCTGATGATGGATATCTTGTGCACCGGATCCGCGTTCTCAAGCACATGCCCCACCAGGGCATGGCCGGCCTCGTGGTAGGCGATGGTACGCTTCTCCTTCTCAGTCATGATGCGGCTCTTGCGCTCCGGCCCGGCTATCTCGCGCTCCATGGCATCCTCAAGCTCCGTCATGGTGATGAGCTTCTTATCCTTACGCGCCGTCAGAAGCGCGGCTTCATTCATGAGGTTAGCCAGATCGGCGCCGGTAAAGCCCGGCGTCATGCGGGCCAGACGTTCCAGGTCGACACTGTGTGCAAGCGGCTTGCCCTCAGAGTGCACCCTGAGGATCTGCTCACGTCCCTTGAGGTCGGGTCGCATGACCACGATCTGGCGGTCGAAACGGCCGGGACGCAGTAGGGCCGGGTCAAGGATATCCACCCGGTTGGTCGCCGCAATGAGGATGACGCTCTGATGGTCATCGAAACCGTCCATCTCGACCAGAAGCTGGTTGAGGGTCTGCTCGCGCTCATCGTGCCCGCCGCCTAGACCAGCGCCGCGTTGGCGGCCAACCGCGTCTATCTCGTCAATGAAGATGATGGCGGGGGCAGCCTGTTTCGCCTGCTCAAAGAGGTCGCGCACACGTGAGGCGCCCACACCCACAAACATCTCCACAAAATCTGAACCGGAGATCGAGAAGAAAGGCACGCCCGCCTCACCGGCAACCGCGCGGGCAAGCAGGGTCTTGCCAGTGCCGGGAGGGCCAACCAGCAAAACGCCGCGGGGGATCTTCGCACCCAGGTCCATGAAGCGTTGAGGGGTGGTGAGGAAATCCTTGATCTCCTGCAGTTCCTCAACCGCCTCGTCGATACCGGCAACGTCCTTGAACTTGGTTGTCGGCCGCTCCTCATGGGCCTTCTTGGCCTTGGTCTTGCCAAACTGCATCTGTTTGTTATTGGCATTGTTGAACTGCGAGAACATGAACCAGATTATCACGCCGAAGAACAGGACCGGAATGATCCAGGAGAGGGCCGAGAGCCAGGCGTTGGGGTTGCTGACATTCACGTCATAGTTGGTGTTGGGGTGCTCGAGCATCATCTCATTGAGCGAGTCAACGCCCTCGTAGGTCGAGATGAAGAGTGCGGCATCTTCTTCGCTGTCGCCCTTCTCCTGCAGGTAGCTGCCTGTCAGCGTTGAAGAGGCGACATTGTAGGTCACATCTACGATCTGGTCTTCTTTCAGCAGGATGATGAACTCATTTGTAGTGAGCCTGTCCCGCTCCTCCTTGTTGAAGATCCCATTGAAGAGTTGGGTCGATAAGAGCAGCACAAAGACAAGCAGCAACCCTCCGTATATTATCCAAGTCCTGGTCGTTCTCCTCTTGTTCACTGCTGACTCTCTTCCTGGTAGTTACTGCCAAAAGCAACCTTATGAGTATACCTTTGGGTCGAGCACGCCGATATAGGGGAGGTTGCGGTAGCGTTCCGAAAAATCAAGGCCATAGCCCACCACAAATTCGTCGGGGCAACAAAACCCCAGGTATTTGCAGGTGATGTCCGCCTCCTGCTTCTCCTTCTTCAAAAGCAGCGTGGCTATCTCAACGGAGAGCGGTTTGCGGGAATTCAGGTTCTTGCAGAGGTATTTCAGCGTCAGACCGCTGTCGAGGATGTCCTCCACAATGATGACATGGCGCCCCTCGATGCTGGAGTCAAGGTCCTTGATGATGCGCACGATACCTGAGCTCTTGGCTTCTGTGCCGTAGCTCGACACCTCCATGAAGTCGATCTCCACCTCGCTGTCGATGGCGCGCACCAGGTCCGCCATGAAGATGAATGCCCCTTTCAGCACCGTTACCAAAAGCAGCTTCTTGCCAGCATAATCCCTGCTGATCTCAGCGCCGATACGCTTGACGGTCTCGGCGATCTCCTCCTGGGTGAATAGAACCTGCGTGACATCCTCATGCATGGGGCAACAGTCCTCTCAGTTGGTTTTTGTTATCCTTCATACCTCGTGCAAACGTTCCTTAGTGCCAGTTTCATGTACGATTATACTGAACATCGACGTAGTTGTTTCACTCACCTTGAAACGGTCATCCAACAAAACGCCCAGCACCCACACGATCCTCTCCTGACTGCCCGTCTCCTTGTCACACTGAGCGTTGCTGCTGACGCTCAGTTTGCATATCCCTGAGCGCAACCGCCGGGGGATCTTCCTGTCAACAAGCACATCGGAAACCAGGCGGTGATGGCCGCCCATACCAAGGGGGCAGAACCGGTCGCCCGCCTGCACGGGGCTCACCTTGAGCTCTTTCCCGATAAGATCGAGTCTCTCCCCATCGACAAAGACCTTTGTAGCGCTGGCCTGTGCCCGCACAAAGGCCAGTGGGTCACCGATAAAAGAGGCTGGCGCTATGCGTTGTAACTCGATCTCGCGACCGTCTGGAAGGGTCTGGGGTTGAGCCTCCCTAAGGGTGATGCTCCACGGGTTCCCCGCATCTGAACCAGGCCCCGATTCTCGATGAAAGACCAGTGTACCGTATTCATTTCTCACGGTCACAGCGTCGCAGATAACCGTAACGAAGCCGACACGATTGCCGTTTTCCGCGATGTTGATGATGTGTTCAGAGGTGATGCGCTTCTCAGGAGGCAACAGTCCTTTGCATACCCTTTGGATCAGCCGCCTGACAAGCGCCTGGTCCTGCTCAAAAATGGCTGAATCGATTTGACAAAGGGGACGGGTATGACAAAGGGGACGGGTATGACAAAGGGGACGGGTATGACAAAGGGGACGGTCCCTTTTGTCATGTTTCTCAAAAACATGACAAAAGGGACCGTCCCCTTTGTCATACCCGTCCCCTTTGTCATACCCTTTGTCAAATCGATTCAGCAATT
>WRHL01000100.1 GCA_009783245.1 Coriobacteriia bacterium | reverse complement strand
CTTGCAGGAGGTGCTACAACCGGCAAGAAGGCCAGTAGCATGGCTGTTGCGATCAACACAGATAAGAATCTTTTCATCCTTCTCATTTCAGTGCTCCTCACCCAGATTATTGTTAAGAGAGATTCTAACATGCTAACACACACAAAATGTCCGCTTGGAGCAGACCAAGCGGCGCTGCCCTGCCGATAAGCTCTTTGCTGTCAACAAACACTAAGACCAGTGAAGCAAGGAGTGTGATAGTGATGGCAAAGAATGAGACCCCAAAGATCATCAGGGAGATCCCGTACCGTTTTGTCTGCGAGCACTGCGGGACCATGACAGAGTGGAAGACCGCGACCGTTTCAGGGGACACCAATGAGGCAATCGACTCAAAGGTGATTCCCGGTGCAATGAAGGCAGCTCAGAAGGGGAACTACTTCGACCTCGGCAACATCAAAGGGAAATGCGACCGCTGCGGACACCGCCAGTCATGGGAATTGGGGGAGGCCAAGGCCTGGATGCGCCGCTCGCCGGTGATGGGCCTGGGTCTGGGTGCCACTATCGGAGGGGTTGGAGCTTTAATCACCGTCTTCCTTTTTGGCCTGCTGGGAGCATTGATCATCTTTATCGCGCTCTCCCTGCTGGGGATGATAGGCGCTTTCATCTACGGGCTCGCCCAATACCTTATCGTTAAATCTGAGATGAGGAAGACCGTCTATCGCTACATACCAGAAGTCATCTGGTACCAGCAGCAGGGCCAAGTCGAGGTGCAAGCGACTCTTCCGGTCATCGATCTGCAGCAGAGCCTTCCTGCTCCTGAACCGCAAGCCGTGTACTATCCCGCACCTGCCTCAGCCTTACAAGCCGAGTACTATCCTGCACCTGCCCCAGCCTTACAACCAGAGTACTATCCTGCACCCGAGCCGCAGGCTGCATTCTATCCTGCACCTGCGCCTGCTCCCGTTGCGCAACCAGCGTACTACCCACCACCCGCTCCACAGGCAGTGCGGTATGAGGTTCCAAGAGCGTACTAAGACTCAGGCGCCCTCGATGCCGGTGTCCAAAGGCGGGAGCCCCAGCTTGACGAGGAACTCGTAGAGTTGCAGGTTGTTGTAGCCGTGGTTGATGGCGAAGATGATGGCGGCGTCGCGCTTGATGAGGGCATGCAGGGCGCCGCTTGAGGTTACGGCCAGCATCCGTTGCGTGGTGGTGAGGTCGAGGCGCATGGCAAAGGCAATGGCCAGGTAGTAGTCGCGTTTGCTGATGCGTGTGCCGTCCATGATCTGGTAGCCGTAGGTCCGCGAGATGTTGGCGTCCCGGATGACGGCGCTCCGCGCCAGGCCGGTGGCAAGGAACAGCTCGTCGAAGAAGTCGCGGATGTCAGGGTCGAGGAAGCCAGGGTTGTCCCCGTCTGGGAAGGCAGGGAAGGTGTCGCCCTTCAGCTGATGCAACATGGCCTGTGTGTCCAGAACAGGTGGGCGCTGTTGAGATGGTTCTGGCATTCCGCTCCCTTCAGTGTCGCAGGTCGAGCTTTGGGAATGAGATTTCTCCTGCACAGTATAGCCTACAGCATTGCTGGTTTTGCAGAGGTTGTGCAGGGTCGCGCGAAGGTAGCGTGAGGGGATAGTGCGGGGGGCAGCACAGGGCGGGGGCAGCGCGCAGAGGTCGCGCGAGTGTAGCAGAGGCTGCGCGGGGCCGGCTGTTGCGATTGTGAGGGTAGCCAGATGAATCTGCATAGTAGAATAGAGCGAGCCAGGACAAGAGAGGGTTTTGAGGAGAAGCTGTTCATGGACGACGCTGCGGCGTTTCTGGGCTCATACAAGCAGGCGCTGGCCCAAGAAGTGGTCGCCGGCGGCATCTGGCCGCCTGAGCTCGTCGGGCTCTATGAGCCAGAGAGCTGCCTCAAGCATTCGGGCGCCAAGGAGGTCTACCTGGTCACCGACAGGCGCACGGGCGGTCGCGTGGTGCTGCGGGCCTCTGACCTGGACGCCGGGGAACGTGCAGACGTCGAACATGTCATCCTTTCTCGTCTTGATTTCCCTGGCATTCCCAAGACCTACGGGACCTTTGTCAAAGATGGGCGCAGCTACCTTGCCCGGGAGTATTTCGAAGGCGAGCCCCTGGATCAGGTCATTGCGCGCGGGACGTTCACGCCGCCCCAGATCCTCCAGATAGCACGGCAGGTCTGCGCGATCCTGGGCTATCTGCACGCACAGGACCCACCGGTGATACACCGCGACATCAAACCGCAGAACATCATCCTGCGCCCAGACGGCAGCATCGGCCTCACGGATTTTGGCATCGCGCGCACGTACAAGGCGAGCTCCACCTCGGACACGCAGCAGATGGGCACGCTGCTCTACGCGCCGCCCGAGCAGTACGGCTACGCCCAGTCCTCGCCCCAGACCGACATCTACGCGCTGGGCATTGTGATGATATACCTGGCGACCGGCTATCCTGACCGGCGCGACTTTTCCACGCGCATCGCGGATGCCAGGCTGCGCTCGCTCATCGAGAAGTGCATAGCCTTTGACCCCCAGGACCGCTTCCAAAACGTGCAGCAGGTCCTGCGGCGCATCGACTCCTTCAAAACCCGCCGCCTCCGCCGGGCCCTGGGCATCGCGGCAGCCTGCTGCGCCGT
Source organism: Coriobacteriia bacterium (assembly GCA_009783245.1). GTDB lineage: Bacteria > Actinomycetota > Coriobacteriia > Coriobacteriales > UBA8131 > WRHL01. The sequence continues at coordinate 1,504 of WRHL01000100.1, read as the reverse complement.
GGTGCTTTTGGTGGTAGGTGGCTGGTTTGTTGCGAACAACCTGCTGGGGGGAGAGCGGCAGCCCGCGGGGACGGTTCTTGGTCAGGGAGACGGTACGGGTAACGAGGAGGACGGGAGCGGCGGCGCTGACGGGAGCGGCGCTGATGGGAGCGGCGCGGGCGGCGCAGGCGGGAGCGATGGCGACGGCACCCCCGGCACAACAGGCACCCCCGGCACCCCCAGCGAGGACAGCGACTTCCTCAGTGCGCTCAGCAACGCAGACTATCCCAGCATCAACAATCCGCGCCCGGGGACGCACAACTGGCTCTATGACTACAACTACGCGGGAAACCTCCAGGGCAACATCAACAACGGCGGCTTTGCGGCGTCCGCTGATAACGGCAGTTCCCTCTTTGTCATCAGTGACGGCAGTATCTACAAGTTGAACAATAAGGGGGACGTGGTCGCAGAGGTATACTCCGGAGGCGCAAAGGGTGGGCTGAACATCTGCGGCACAAACCTGTACTTCACCGACACAAGAGGCACAATCCGCAGGATAGAGCTGCGTGTTGGATTCAACGTCACCACGTTTGAGGACATCCGCGCGGATAAGATCTACTTTGACAACGGACGCCTGTATTACACCGACATCCTTGACAACCTGAGCCTGTACACCTGTAAGACCAACGGGGCAACACCAACCCTGACAGACGTTGCAGCACAGGCGTATTACAGCAACATAGTCGAAGGTGTCCGCTTCTACTGCGATGGCACCGACGGCAACCGCATCTATGCCCGGGAGCTCAGCACAGGCAAGACTGCGCTGGTATTCGACAAGCCCGCGACCTGGATTAGCGTTTGGAACGGGCGTATCTATTTTGGCGACAGCACAGAGAGCTGTCTCTCCTCCATCAAATTGGACGGCTCGGATTACCAGGTGGTCTACGGCCAGCCCTGCTACTACCTGGTTGCCTCTACCCGGGGCATCTTTGCGGTTGATGCCATAAAGAATGAGCTGTTTGTCGTTGGTTTCAACTCAGGGAATCACCAGGTGCTGCTCGACGAAAGCGTGGAGTTCTGCGTCGCCGGCGACTGGGTTGTCTACCGCAACAGGAACTCAGACACGGTGCTGGGCATGGTGCGCCAGGACGGCACGGAGTCCAAGCTGTTTCCCGCTCCCGCTGCAACAGGGTAGAAAAGATTTGCTAACGAGAACCCTGGCACCCATCCAGGCGCCGGTGACTATCACTGCCTTAAATCGCAGGCGGCGCCTCTGTCATGTTCCTTCATGGTGGTTTGTCAGGCAGTGGCGCCGCCGCAGCTGGAGCCGGCGCCGGCGCAGCAGGCGTAGCAGTGATCGCCCAGGCGCATCTGCCGTGGCTTTATGCCCTGCTCAGCTACGGTGAAGATGGTCGGCTGCTCCTCAAAGGGCCAGTCGAGCACCTGGTTGAAGTCGCAGTCGAAGAGCCGCCCGTCCCAGGCGACCGATATCTGCGAGCGGCACATCATGTTCTCCACGGTAGCT
>WRHL01000099.1 GCA_009783245.1 Coriobacteriia bacterium | reverse complement strand
ATCTGCCTGCACCAGTGACACCGGGCGGTCATGGCCTCGGTTGTGTCGATGACCACTTCTGAGCCACAACCCTGGCACTTGATGGTGATCTGGGTGTTGTCGGCCTGCGTGATGTTGGCCGCGCCGCTGCCGATGGTCTCGCCGATAAGCCTGCTGGCATCAGCCGGGCCCTCCTTCTGGCCAAGCTCGAAGGTGGCTCGGCAGAAGTTGCATAGGAGCATACCGGTGCCCGGCTGGATGGCTACGTCAGTGGCGCCGCATTTGGGACATTTGTTCAATCCGTCTTTCTTGCCACTGCTGGTATCAATGATGGTTGGGCCTGGGGATAGCGCTGACAGGATGTCGGCTGGATCCATTTGGCCGCCAGCGCCTGGGGCGCCTGGGGCGCCTTGCGCGCCTGGTGGCGCCCAGCCGCCTGTGCCAGCTGGAACAGTGGGGTTGGTAGAACCAGCCTGCGCAGGAGGCGCCCAGTTGCCCGTGTTTGCACTGGGCGGTTGCGCCCACTGGCTTGTCTCAGCGCCGGACGGCGGCATCCAACCGCTCTGCCCGGCGACAGGCGGTGTGTTCTCCTCCATATTCACTCCCTCTGTGCGAGTGGTTTACAGACCCAGCAGCTGGTTCTTCTTCGCGTCGAAGTCGGCCTGGCTGATGATACCGCCGTCAAGCAGGCCCTTGAGCTTTGCCAGCTCCTCATAAGGATCTGTCGCTGCAGGAGCGGGTGCTGGCGCGGGAGCGGGCTGCGCAAGTGGCTGTCCGGTCATGGGATCGAAAAGCGGAGCCGGGGCGGGTGCAGGTTGCCCCAGCGGCTGTCCGGTCATGGGGTCGAATGCCGCAGGCGGGGTGTTGGGCTGCTGCAGGCCGCCGGCAACCGCCGTCGACGCGCCTATGCCCATGCCCATCATGCCCAGACCGATAGCGCCACCGCTGGGATTCTCCCCAGCAGCCTGGATGCCACGCGCAACGGATTGCTGCAGGAAGGAGTTCCCGCGTGCGCCTGAGAGCGCATCCGCAGCCCTGACCTCGGCAAGCAGCGCCTTGGAGGCCTCGTCGTATTCGATGGCGAGAAGCGCGGCAGTGACGATGCTCAAGCCGCGTCCGGAAGTCCAATAATAGCCAGCCTCTACGGCCCCTGCCAGCGACTGGGCAAAGCCCACGCTGTCACCCTGGATACGGGCCATGGTGTGCTGTGCATCGGGGTCATTAAGATAGTTGGAGAACGCAGCGGACAGTGAGCCGACAACCTCGTTGAAGAGCTGGGAGGCTGCGTCGTTGTCCATATCCTGGAAGTCGAATGGTATTGCGTTCTGACTGTAGTAGCGCGCTGGCACAAAGCCCTTGATGAACAGGATGGGGTCGAGGATCTTCAGTGTATAGGTACCACGCGTGATGGCTCCTACCTGTGCATTGTTGAAATAGGGGTCGAACCAATAGATCTCTGCCTGTGTGCCAAAGCGATTGTTGGGGATCTCCTTGAGGTTGACATAGAACGCCAGTTGCTGGGCGCCTGGCATCCCACCGAACTTGAACCGCTCCCAGGAGTTCTTCACTACGCTCTCTATGAGCCCTCCACCTGACAGGAAGGACTGGGAATACACCGCATCAGAGGACCAGGTATAGCCACCTGGCTCAGCACAGAACCCTGTGATAGCGCCGTTCTCTATGGTGACAACCGCAAAGCCCTCCGGCACCAGGATCTGTGAGCCGTTGGTGATGATGTTCTCACTGCCCTTGACGTTTGAGCCACGTCCCGCATTTGTCCCGCTCTTCACCGCTGGGCTGAGGCCCGCCGTGCCTGAGAGTCCGGTAGGTACGGTATAGAAATCTTTCCATTGTTCAGCAAAAGCGCCGCCGATTGCCCCCGCAAAAGCTTGAATGAATCCCATGATTCCTTCCTTTCCTTTCGATCAGTCGTAATTGTAGATTTCGACAGTTTTCCTATCTGCCGCTATTCTAAACCATGTGCTGGAAAAAAACCTTGCAAAAGGCCTTGCGTTCCCCTGAATAAGAGTTGAATTGCAGCTATGGTATAACTGCAGCTATGGTATATCGTGTCGCGCGGGCAAAGAACGCACCCGCGCTTATCGCCGGTTAACACCGCCTCCGCTCAGGATGACAACCGAGAGTCACGCTCCAAGGCCTCAGCGGCAAGCGCCAACTGCTCGCGGACCCGTACCTGGGCGGTGCCGCCCTCGCTGAGCCGGCGGGCGACCACGCTCTCTATCTGCAGCGCGTCATCAGGCAGCCCCTCAAAGGCTGGCGACGCCTCCCGCAGCTCCACGGGTGTCAGGTCCTTAAGGCTCCTACCCTCCTTCTCCAGCTGCAGCACCAGCTTGCCTACAATCTCATGCGCTTCCCTAAAGGGCACGCCCTTCTCGGCCAGGTAATCGGCCAGGTCGGTCGCGGCCATGAAACCGCCTTGCGCCCCGGCAAGCATGGCTTCTGCGTTGACCTGCATACTCGCAAGCATACCGGTCACAACGGCAAGGCTCGCAGCCAGCGTGTCGGCCGCGTCAAAGGCAGCCTCCTTGTCCTCCTGCAGGTCCTTGTTGTATGCCAGGGGTAGCCCCTTGAGCGTGGTCAGCAGGCCTACCAGGTCACCTACCACGCGCCCGGTCTTGCCGCGGACAAGCTCGGCATAATCCGGGTTCTTCTTCTGCGGCATGATGGATGAGCCGGTCGCAAAGCGGTCGCTTAAGGTGATGAACCTGAACTCGTCGGTGGACCACAGGATCAGCTCCTCACAGAGCCGGCTGAGGTGCACCATAGCCACGCTGCAGGCATAGATGGCGTCCAGCAAGAAGTCGCGGTCACTCACGGCGTCCAGGGAGTTACAGATCACAGCGGAGAAGCCAAGACTGGCCGCCGTCTGCTGCCGGTCTATGGGGTGCCCCGTGCCTGCCAGCGCCGCAGCGCCCAGAGGCGAGGCATCGGCCGCATCCCGAGCGGCAAGCATCCGCTTGAAGTCCCGCGTGAACATCCAGTAGTAGGCCAGAAGGTGGTGTGCCAACAACACCGGCTGTGCCTTCTGCAGATGGGTATAGCCTGGCAGCATCACGTCACTGTGCTGCTCGGCAAGCGCTAACAGCGTCCCCCGCAACTCGAGCAGCAACGCAGCAAGCGCGCCCGTCTGCTGCTTGAAATACAGCCGAGTATCGGTCGCCACCTGGTCATTCCTGCTCCGTGCAGTATGCAGCCGCCTTCCTGCATCACCAATCAGACCGGTCAGCGCCCGCTCTATACTCATATGTATGTCTTCATCCGCCAGGTCAAAGCTGAACTCCCCGGCCTCTATCTGGTTGGCGATAAGGTCAAGCCCCCGGTCGATCTTTTCGGCGTCCTCTGAAGAGATGATGCCGCAGGCCGCCAGCATATGCGCGTGCGCCCGCGACCCGGCGATATCCTGACGCCACAGCCGCCAATCCACCGGCAACGAGGCGCCAAAGTCCTGCAGGCCCACGTCAGGCGCCTGCTCAAACCGTCCGCCCCAGAGGCTTGCGTTCTTATCGTCCATTACTCTGCCTTCCTCACCTTTCCCGCGATCTTCATGGGCAGGCCAAACAGATTGATGAAGCCGCTCGCGTCGGCGTGGTTGTACTCGGACTCCCCAAAGGACGCGATGCTTAAATCATGTAACGAGAAGGGACTGGTCAGGCTGGTTGTGATGACGCTGCCCTTGTACAGTTTGAGCCGCACCTCGCCCGTGACCGTCTGTTGGGTCGCGTTGACAAAGGCGTCCAGCGCCACACGTAGCGGCGAGTACCACTGCCCGTTGTAGACCAGGTCCGCGTACTTCTGCGCCACGATCTGCTTGAAATGCGCGGTCTCCTTGTCCAGGCAGATGTTCTCCAGCGCGTCGTGGGCCGTGTAGAGGATGGTGCCGCCGGGTGTCTCGTAGACGCCGCGGCTCTTCATGCCCACCAGCCGGTTCTCTACCAGGTCGAGGATGCCCACACCGTTGGCGCCGCCCAGCGCGTTGAGCCGCTCGATGAGCGCCACGCCGCCCAGCCGCTCGCCATCAAGCGCCACCGGCAGGCCCTGCTCAAAGCTGAGCGTCAGCCAGGTGGGCTCATCCGGGGCGGCCTCGGGGGTGACCCCCAGCTCCAGGATCTTCTCGTAATTGGGCTCATTGGCGGGGTCCTCCAGGTCCAGGCCCTCATGGGAGAGATGCCAGAGGTTGCGGTCCTTGGAGTAGTTGGTGGTCCGGGTGATCTTGAGCGGTATGTCGCGCGCCTCCGCGTAGGCAATGGCGTCCTCGCGGCTTTTGATGTCCCACTCGCGCCATGGGGCGATGACCTTGAGGTCAGGGGCGAGCGCCTTGACCGTCAGCTCAAAGCGGACCTGGTCGTTGCCCTTGCCGGTGCAGCCGTGGGCTATGGCCTCTGCGCCTTCTTTCCTGGCTATGTCTACCAGGGCCTTTGCGATGGGCGGCCGGGCAAAGCTGGTGCCCAGCAGATAGGTCTCATAGCGCGCGCCGGCCTTGAGTGTGGGCCAGATGAAGTCAGTGA
>WRHL01000098.1 GCA_009783245.1 Coriobacteriia bacterium | reverse complement strand
GAGGATGAGTACATCGGTCTCGGTGATGTCGTGTACCTTTTGTTTGAGGGAGGCGAGAAGGTCTGCGATAACCGCGCCGGTGTTGGACTCGTCTTCCTCAAGCAGGCCGGTGGCGGCTATGTAGCGCTCGGCAACCATGCGGGTGGTGATAAGCCCGTAGTAGAGGCCGTTTTCATCCGTTACCACCAGCGAGCGGATATTGTTGTGTTTGAGCAGTCTGCCGGCCTGGTGCAGGGCTGCATCTGAGGTAATCGAGACGGGGTCTGCCGTCATAACATCGGAGACACGGGCATACACGTGGCTGATGAGCCGGGGCATGAGAAAGCCGTTTGACTCCAACACCCAGCTGCTCTCCGGCGGCAGGGGGCCCAGGCGCACCGGCTGGTACTCCAGGGTCGCATGAGAGAGGTCTGCATGAGCGGCCCGCGCCTCAAGTTCATTTCTCAGGTAGGCATAGGCAACGGCGGAGCATATCGAATCGTTGTCGGGATTTTGATGGCCCACAACCACAACGGGAGAAACCATGGGACGCCTCTCTCTGTCTTATTCTTCCACTATAATGGTACGCAATCAGGGATTGTACCAAGACACTGATTGTACTACACCTCCCCACCTTGCAGGTGCCCCACCTTGCAGGTAGCTCTGGACTCAGAAGGTGAGTGTTCTCATGGCAGAGATAAACCGTACGAACGAGAAGATCAAGACCTCAACCAAGTGGTTCTTTGCGATGGGCGATATTTTCCAGGGCGGCTTCTTTAACATCGTCAACTTCTTTTACAGCATCTTCCTCACCGATGTTGTGGGCATACACCCTGCGTGGGCGGCGAACGTCTTTCTGATTGGCAAGATCTGGGACGCGTTCACCGACCCAACCATGGGGATCATCTCGGACAACACACGCTCGCGCTTTGGCAGAAGGCGCCCTTACCTCCTTTTAGGCGCGCCGCTCATACTCATCGCCTTTGTGATGATGTGGTTTCCCCTCTCCACAGGCAGCGAGACCTCTAAGATCGTCTTCTTCATCTTTGCCTACATCCTGATGAACACCGCGTCAACCGTGGTGTCGGTGCCCTTCCTCGCGATGAGTGCGGAACTTTCCACCGACTACAACGAGCGGACCTCCATCACCAATACCCGCATGATAGTATCGATAGTCTCCTCCATTGTCTGCGCGGTTGCCCCCCTGCTGATTGTCGCCCTGTTTGCAGATGTGCGCACCGGGTACCTGGTGATGAGTGTCACCTTTGGCCTGTTCTTCTCCCTGCCGCTGCTGCTGGTCTTTCTCAAGGTCGAAGAGCGCAAGCAGTTCTCAGCAGGGAGGAAGGGCTCGATAAAGGAGATGTTCCAGGCGCTGCGCCTTAAAGTCTTCAGGCGCTTTGTTGCCATGTACCTCTGTATTGTTGTCGCGATGGACATCATCTCCATGATATTTGCCTACTACATGACCTACAACCTGGAGCGCGCCCCGGAGCTGAGCTTTGTGCTGGGTGCCCTGCTTATCGCCGAGGTGGCCATGGTGCCGCTTGCCTCGTTCTTTGCGAAGAAGACCAGCAAGACCAACGCGATACTGTTGGGCAATGCCGGATGGATCTGCTGTGCGGTTGCCAGCATGTTCATCACCAAGGAGAGCCCCGGCTTTGCCATCTACCTGCTTGCCGCCATGCTCGGCTTCTTCATCTCCTTTTCGCTCATCGGCTTCACCGCGCTGTTCGGCGACGTCACCGAGGTTGGCGAGTATCACTTTGGCCGACGCATAGAAGGCAGCTTCACCGGCATCCAGCAGTTCATCAGGAAATGCGCTGCGGCGCTGGCAAACTGGATCGCCCTGATGCTTTTGGGCCTCTCAGGTTTCATCCGCCCGGTGGAAGACGTGGTAGACGGCGTAACGGTGCTGGTGAACCAGACCCAAAGCGCGGAGGTCCTGTTCACCATCAAGGGAATCCTCGGTTTCTCCTCGATCATCCTGCTTGTCCCCGCGATAGTGATAGCCCTGCGCTGGAAGCTCACCAAGGAGAAGCACGCCGCCCTGATAGGCTACCTTGACCGCAAGCGCTCAGGGATCGAGATCAGCCCAGAAGAGGACGAGAAGATCAAGGCAATCCTGAAACCACTTATCTAACCCTGCTGCAGTTTTGGGGCGCGTCCATCAGGGCAGCGCCTGTGTGAACCAGTCGGTTAGGAAGGCGTAGACCTCCTGGCGGTTGAGCTCGTTTGTCAGTTCATGGCGGCATTGCTCGAACAGCACCAGTTCTACCTGCGTATGGCCTGTCCTAAGGAGCTGGGCAGCGTAACGTGCTGGCCCCTTTCCAAAGTCAGAGGCGGAGTCATCTGTTCCGGCGGCAACAAGGATGGGGATGTCCGGGATGCCCTGCCCCCAACTCCGGGTGTTGATGTGGTGATAGCCACGAAGCATGGTGTAGTATCCGCCCGCGGTGTAGTCAAAGCCACAGAGCGGGTCCTTGCAGAACTCCCGCACCTTCTCTGTGTCACGCGACAACCACTCCCGTGCATGCTCTGCCTCTGCAAGCGGCAGGTTCGCGGCTGAGCCGCTCAACCGCTCAAGCAGTGGAGAGGACGCAAGCTGCCCACGCGTTGTGGCGATGGTGCCGGCCAAGAACTGGAAGAGGTGGGAGAACCCTATCGCCGCTGGTGTTGCGCTCATGGTCAATGCCGACAGACCCGCAAACCGCTCTGCATAGAGCGCGGCAAGCACACTGCCCATGCTGTGCCCAAACAGGAGGCGCGGAAGCTGACCCAGCCTCTCCTCCGCTAACCCAAAGAGGCCATGCAGGTCCTTTACCGCACAGTCAAAGCCGCCAGCAAAAGCACTGAAGGCACCCAGATGGCCCTGTGCGCTGAGCCCGTGTCCAGCGTGGTCATTGGCAATCACACAGAAACCATGGGAGCTGAGGAAGCGGGCGAACTCATCATAGCGGGCCCCGTGCTCGCTCATGCCATGGGCTATCTGGACCAGCGCCCTGGGAGCCTTTGGAAGCCAGGCGTGGGCAAAGAGGTCGCCTTCTTTGTTTGAGGCTGCAAATCGCCAGAGTTCCCGCCTGGTTTCCACCTTGTGCTCCCTTGCCAGCGAAAGAGTGATCAGATGAGCGCCAGCGCCTGCTCCAGGTCAGCGATGATATCCTCCACGTCCTCCAACCCGGTAGAGAAACGCACAAGCCCATCTGTGATGCCACTTGCCTGCCGGATCTCCTCGGGGACATACCAGTGTGTCATGGATGCGGGATGCTGCACCAGGGTATTGGCCTCTCCCAGGCTCACGGCCAAAGCACAGAGCTTGAGGTTCTCCATCAGACTGACTCCAGCCTCCAGGCCACCCTTGAGCTCAAAGGTCAGAAGGCCGCCAAAGGCCTTCATCTGCCTCTTGGCGATCTCATGTCCGGGATGCGAGGCGAGTCCCGGGTAGAATACGCGCCCGACCTTATCGTGGGCTTCTAAGAACTCCGCGATAGCCAAGGCCGCCCTGCAATGGTACTCCATCCGCAGTTCAAGCGTCTTTAGGCCGCGTAGCATGAGGAAGGAATTGAAGGGGGAGGCTGCACCGCCCAGGTTCTTGAGGCCGATATCCCGGACGTCCTCGATGAGTTCCCTGGAGCCTGCCAGGACGCCTCCCATGGCGTCTCCATGGCCGCACATATACTTGGTCGATGAGTGCAGGGCTATATCCGCGCCCAGCTCGAGGGGGCGGGTGAGAAACGGTGTGGAAAAGGTGTTGTCGACCACCGAGAGCGCCCCGCCGGCCTTTGCGATTGCCGCGACCTGGGCGATGTCGATGATCTTCATGGTAGGGTTGCAGGGAGTCTCAAAGAACACCAGCCTGGTAGGGGGACGCATGGCCGCCTGTACGGCATCCAGATCCGCAAAATCCAAAATGGTGGACTCGATGTTGAACTTGGGAAGCAGGTTGTTGAAAAGATAGTTCGATGCCGAGTAGGTGGTATTGTCGCAGAGGACATGGTCGCCGGCAGCGAGTACCGTCAGGGCGAGGGTTGACGCCGCGGCTGCGCCGGTTGCGAAGGGAAGCCCCGCTTCAGCGCCCTCAAGATGGGCTACGGCTTTACCAAGCTCATTGTTTGTGGGGTTGGAGATTCGGGTGTAGCAGTCGCCACACTCAGGTGAACGACAGGCATCTGCCCCTTGCGAGACATCATCGAACAGGTAGTTGTTGGTCATGTAGATGGGTATGCCCAGGGAATGGAAGGCGCTGTCCACCTCTGTTCCCACTCTGGCGGCCAAGGTGCTTTTTGAGAAATCATAGATAGACACAGGACTCCCCTCTCACTGGATTACCCGTCGCATTACCAAACCCTAACCCGCCGTGACCCTAGCCAGGACCTCATCGATCAGCTTGGCGCTATAGGCCTCAGCGGGTTCATTGAGGATTCCCCTGATCTTTGCCTTGCAGCGGTCCTCCATGGAAGTGGAACCCTGCTGGGTCCAGTGCTCATAGGTGTTGCGGTCAGAGATGCCAGGTATCCAATTCTCCCGGAAGTGGTCCAGAGTATGGTCGCAGGTCAGGAACTCCCCGCCTGGCCCGACTTCTTGTATAGCATCGAGAGCCATGGCTTCACGCGTCAAGGTAAAGCCGTCCAAGATGCGGCGCAGCTGCCCCACGCTCTCGTCGGTCATGACAAGAAGATCGAACGAGAAGGTCAGGCCGAATTCCAGGTAGCCCAGGTCATGGTTCAGGTTGGTTCCCGTCAAGCCGGCCATGA
>WRHL01000097.1 GCA_009783245.1 Coriobacteriia bacterium | reverse complement strand
CAGGGGCAAACCGCCCTGTATCGTATGCTGAGGGGGCGTGTGTCAGGGGGTCGCATGTGTCAGGGGGTCGTATCTGTTGACACATTCTCTTGAGAATGTGTCAACAGATACGCCCCCCTGACACACGTGAGCATTAGGCAGTTAGAGGGTATCCGAAGGCGATTTCGAGCGTGAAGTCCACATAGCTGGATTCGGGACCGAGGACCTGTTTGAGCTGCGAAGCAGCGAGTTCCGCAGGTGAATTCAGCTATGTGGACTTTGGGACGCGAGTCAGCCGAGGTGCCCCTCTAATTGCCCTCCCCGTCATTGAATAAACGTATGCCCCGCAGCGCCTTCAGCAGTGGCAGGCCCAAGCCGTATACCACTATGGCCTCGCTGACGGCTATGGCCACAAAGCCAAACGCGTACATAAGCGGGAAGGACCCCGTCAGGTCGATGTCCGTGAACGGCACGGTGTAGAAGCCATATGCGGCAAGCATGGCCGGCAGGTACGCCGGCACTATCAGCGCGTTTGCCAGCACCGGTCCTAAAAGCGCCAGCCCTGTGCGCTTTTTGAAGCGGCGCATCCAGAGCGCGCCTAACAGGGTCGCGAGCGTCCCAAACACCACGTCGAGCAACCCTATGACCCCGGAGCCGGTTATGGCAAGCCCCAAGAGGTTGGCCAGCAGGCAGCCAATGACCAGGCCCGGCACCGCTGCGGGGCTTAGGACAGCCAGCACGCAGACCGCCTCAGAAAGCCGCAGCTGCACGGGCCCCCAGGCGAAAACCTGCATGAACGCCAGGCATAGCACTGTTAACGCTGCATAAACAGCGGCAATCATACCAGCACGCCCCACCAGCAATGAACGACCCTTTGGCTCTATGTCGCTCTCCCTTCTTTACAGATGACGTAAATTATACTTTCAGTTGCAGGAAGTATGGTAGGCTGTTCAGGCACTTCCTAGAGTGCCGACCAGGGCCCTGTGCAGGGCCCGCCCTAGTCTCGACCAAGACCCACTGGGTCCCTGCCCAGGACCCGCCACTGAAGAAAGGCAACCGTGTTCGGATTCAGCAGCACCCAACTCATCTTCGGCCTCATCCAATTGGCCTGCTTCGTCCCTGCCATCGTCGTCCACGAGGTCTCCCACGGTTTCGCCGCCTATAAACTGGGCGACCCCACCGCGAAAAGCATGGGGCGTCTCAGCCTCAACCCCATCAAGCACATCGACGTCTTTGGCACCATCATCCTGCCCATACTGCTGGCTCTGGTGGGTGGCCCGGTCTTTGGCTATGCAAAACCCGTGCCCTACGACCCGCGCTATTTCAAGAACCTCAAGAAGGGCGAGGTCATCACCGGCATGGCCGGCCCGGCCTCCAATCTCGCCATGGCCCTGCTCACCGCCGGCGTGGCCTTCGTCCTCGTTCATACAGGACTTCTATCGGGAAACGCAGGTCAATGGGTATTCATCGCCCTGTACTACTTCACCTTCATCAACCTCATCCTCATGTTCTTCAATCTCATCCCGCTCCCGCCGCTCGACGGCTCGAGCCTCATCGTACCCTTCCTTCCCCAGTCCGCCATCCCCACCTGGTACAACATCCAACGCATGGCGCTCCCCATCTTCTTCATCGTCATCTTCGTTGTGCCGCAGGTCTTCCATGTCAACCCTATATACCTCTATCTCGACGTCACAGCTGGCAACCTCATCGAACTACTCTTCTTCTACTAAAGCATAGTCGGGCAGCGCCGGCCTATTCCCCACATTGCTTCTGCTAGAATTGCTCCTGGTAAAAGAAGGAGTGATTATCACGACAAGAAAAGTACTTTTAACCGGGGATCGGCCCTCCGGACAATTACATCTCGGCCATTATGTCGGCTCTCTGAAGAACCGCCTGCAGCTGCAGGATTCCGGCGACTATGACTGCTTTGTGCTCATCGCAGACGTGCAGGCCTTGACCGATAACTTCGACAATCCGCAGAAGGTGCGCGACAACGTGTACGAGGTCGCCTTGGACTACCTGGCCGTGGGGCTTGACCCCACAAGGACCACCATCTGCATCCAGAGCCTCATGCCCGCCCTGCCCGAACTCACCGTTTATTACCTCAACCTGGTGACTGTGGCCCGGCTCCAGCGTAATCCCACCACCAAGACCGAGATCGCCCAGAAGGGCTTTAAAGCCTCCATTCCCGCGGGCTTCCTCTGCTACCCCGTCAGTCAGGCGGCAGACATCACCTTCTGCAAGGCGCATGTGGTGCCAGTGGGGGAGGACCAGCTGCCGCACCTCGAGCAGACACGAGAGATAGTCCGCAGCTTCAACAGCATCTACGGTGAGGTGCTTGTGGAGCCCGAGGCGCTTATCCCCAGCTCAGCAGGGTCGCGCCGCCTGCCGGGCATCACCGGCACCGACTCCAAGATGAGCAAATCCCTGGGTAACGGCATCTACCTTGCAGACGATAAGGACACGCTTTGGGAGCGCATCCGCCAGATGTACACGGATCCTGGCCACCTGCGGGTGGAGGATCCCGGCCAGATCGAAGGCAACGTGGTATTCACCTACCTGGATGTCTTTGGCACAGACACTGCCTACATCGCCCAGCTCAAGGAGCACTACCAGCGCGGCGGCCTAGGTGACATGAAGGTCAAGAAGTACCTCTTCGAGGTGCTCGACGCAGAGCTGGCGCCCATCCGCGAGCGACGCCTTGAGCACGCCAAAGATCCCGGTGCGGTGCTCGAGATGCTGCGTGAGGGAACGAAGGCGGCAAACGAGGTTGCCAACGCGACCCTGCGCGAGGTCCGCGCAGCGATGAAGATAGATTACTTCGGGTGAGCTGAACATGTCCTATCGGGTGCGGATAGAATCCTTTGAAGGCCCCTTTGACCTCTTGTTGTCGTTGGTCAGCGAGCAGAAGATCGACATAGGCGCCATCTCGATCACCGAGGTGGCCGACCAGTACCTCAGCTATATGGAGAGCATGCGCGAGCTTGACATGGACGTGGCCAGTGACTTCTTGGTGGTTGCGGCCACCCTGCTCGCACTCAAGGCTGCCTCGCTGCTGCCGGATGAGACGGTGGTTCTTGGCGAAGAGCTCGACGACCTCACACCGGCTCAGGCACGCGACATCCTCATTGCGCGGCTTATCGCTTATAAACAGTACAAAAGCATTGCGGCCTCCCTCAACGCGCGGCTCGAATCAGAGGGTCGCATGTTCGCACGCCAGGCGGGCCTGGAAAGCGCATACGTGGGCCTGCTGCCAGACTATCTTGAGGGCGTCACCCTGCACAACCTCGCCGTCATCTGCGCCGACCTGGCCGCACGCCGCGAGGTCTTCCTGCTGGAGGCTGAGCACATCGCCTCCAAGCCTATACCGGTGGAGACCCGCATCAGCGAACTTATCAGCCGGCTGGAAAAGAAGAAGAAACTCACCTTCAGAAAACTGCTTGAGGACAACAGCGATCCCACTTTTATCGTGGTGAACTTCCTGGCCCTGCTTGAGCTCTACCATCGCGGCATGATCGAGCTGGAGCAGGAGCAATATGACTCAGACATCAAGATACAGTACCTGGATCCCAGCAAATGGGCTCCAGCGGCCGACCTCGCCCCCGAGGTCGATGCCAACGCTAACACCACCAGCGCCAACAGCGTGCTGGACGAGTTCATCCAATCCCTTGAGCTAGATGGAGGCGCCCATGCCTGACAAGTCGCTCGATCACCCAACCGCCCCCGAGGACTACTCACTGGAAGGCGCCGTCGAGGCCCTGCTCTTTGTCTCCGACGAACCCGTCAGCGCAGCCACTCTGGCAAAGATCACCGACCGCGCACCCTCAGAAGTCGACACCGCACTCAGCCTTCTGGCCACACGGTTTGAGGAGGAGGGCCGCGGCATCCAGCTACGCGAGGTCGCCGGCGGCTGGCGGCTCTACAGCCACCCCGCCTACCATGACATCATCGAGCGCTACGTCATCTCCTGGGACACCCGCTCGCTCTCGCAGGCCGCGCTCGAGGCGCTCGCGGTCATCGCCTACCACCAGCCCACCACCCGCGTCGCCATCAACGGCATCCGCGGCGTCAACTCCGACGCGGTCATCTCATCGCTCGCCGAGAAGGGCCTCGTCCGCGAGGTCGGCCGCGACGCCGGCCCCGGCAACGCCATCCTCTACGGCACCACGCGCACCTTCCTCGAGAAGTTCGGGCTCAAAAGCCTCAAGGACCTGCCGCCCCTGGAGGACTTCGCCCCCGACGAGACCAGCCGCGAGTACATCCGTGCCCGCCTCTCCGCCGGTGAAACCGCACTCAGGGCAGATGACGATGAAGACGGGCTCGATACAGCCAGCTACTCTCCCGCCTCCAGCGACGACGAGGACCTTGAACTCGTCGACTAGCTCATCATCGATACGCAAAAAAACAACGTTCCCACTCAGGTGCCGTTAAAGCATCCACGTACGCCTACCCATGTGCCTCAATCATTTTGCTAGAGTGGCAGCAAATGCATCTACGTGCAGATACATGTAACCCTCCGTCATTGCGAGGAGTGAGCAAAGCGAACGACGTGGCAATCTAAGGCAGCGGTTTGGGATTTGTGACGTTAACACAGCGCACAACCCTGCAGTCCGCTTTGCGTACAACCCTGTAACACACAACCTCCGTCCCTCTGTGTTCGGGGACGCGCTTTGGGGCTATAAAAGGCAAGGCAGAGTTCCTATCCAAAATCGACGGTTGTGTACTCAAATAATGTAGGAAACCTTGGAATATAGTCGAAATATGGCCAAAAGCGCCCCATAGACCCTGGTAGAGAGTACAAAATCGTCGATTTGGGATAGGAACTGCCAAAACCTGTGTATGGAGATGAATCCTGTATGTGATTCAGCTTTGCAGCTTTGCAA
>WRHL01000096.1 GCA_009783245.1 Coriobacteriia bacterium | reverse complement strand
CCAGTCACAGCTGGAATTATTGTTTACGATACGCGCGCCACCTTCAATAACACAGCTAGGGGAATTGCTCAAATAGAGTCCGTTACCATCTCCATTGTTTGTGCTGTTGCCAGATATCTCTCCGCCATCCATTACAAAGGGTCCACCAGTGTTCTGGATGCCACCACCAGATGTATTGGCATAATTGCCAGAGATAGTGGCGTTGCCAGAGATATCCAAGGAGCCTCCTGAGTTGAGTATTCCGCCCCCTTGTCTGCTCGCGTTATTACCCGAGATTATTGCACTGCCAGAAAGATAGAAAGTGGAGATAGGAATAACACCGGTTGTGCTCGTGACATACACACCGCCGCCGCTTCCAGTGGCGCCTGTGGCTGTGTTGTTTTCAATGGCGCCGTTGTCCATACTAAAGCTAGCGCCAGCAGCGACCACAACACCGCCGCCGCTACCGTTTGCCTGGTTCAAGGAAATGGTTCCACCGGTCATGGTAGGGGAGCCGCCTGCAAAGTATATGCCGCCACCGCTGCCGGTAGTGGTACTGTTATTTGAGATAATGCCGTTGCTCAGGCTGAAACTGCCAGCGCTGACGTGCAGGCCACCGCCGCCATTGCTGGCAACGTTATCGGAGATGTCGCCACCGGCAATGCTGAGGTTGCCTATGTAGCTGTAGATGCCAGCGCCCTGATAAGCGGTATTATGGCTGATCTCTGCGGTTCCCGAGATACTCACCGTGCTGTTGGTGTGGTTTGACACCCCGCCGCCATACCAAGATGTTGTGTTGTTGGTGATGATGCCACCGGTCATGGTGAAGGTGCCCCAATAGGCCGGCACTATGGCGCCAGTGCCGTCATTGTAGACACCGCCTCCACCTAGCATGGTGGCGGGATCGCTGTTACCTGAGATTTCCCCACCGGACATAGTGAAGGTGCCACCATAGTTGGCAACGCCCCCGCCGCCATTGCCAAAGGTTGCCGTTCCATTGTTTGTGTTTCCGGTTATCTTCCCACCCGTCATATTGAAAACACAACCAGGGTCGATGCTGACCCCTCTCCCCAGTGCGCCGCTGTTATGGGTGATTACCAGACCACCCGTCAGGGTGAGTTCGCAGGGTACGATAGGGAATATGAGGAAATGTGGGCCACATGACAGCTTGACGGTGTCCTGCCCATTAGGGCCAACCAGCCTGATGCCATCAGCCGCGGTAAGCGTTATCACCTTGCTTGAGGGGATCTCCAGCGTGCTGGTCAAGAAGATGTCATTACCAAGCGTGATGATGTTGTTGACACCGTCTGGAGAAGAGGCGATTTGCGATTTGAGCCCAGCCTCATCAGTAACGGTGGCATCAAGCGGGACAAGAGGCAGTCCCGGTGGGTCGCCGGCCTCTTCTGCCCCAGCAAGTATGCTGGAAGATAAGAATACGGCCATCAAGGATAAAAAGAGCACGAGAAGAACGGTGTGAAAACGTACGGGTTTTATCTGGCTACTGGTTCTTTTACTGTGCATTATGCCACCCCCCTGTTAATAACCACCCTCTATAGTACTACGAATACCGGGAGGAATACAGGAATTTGCGAATATAATGCCAAATTCACTTAAATTGCTAAATAAAGTATATAAATGTCCACATAGTGGGGTTCTTCAACGGTACCCTGGCGAAAACCGCCCGGAACCGTGCCGATGATCTCAAAGCCAAAGGATTGATAAAGCGCAACAGCAGCGTGGTTAGTGGCGACAACCGCGTTGAACTGTATACCGCGATACCCCGCCTCACGCGCCACCTCGATGGACTTGGCAACCAGCAGGCGCCCTATGCCCTGGCCGCGCGCCTCACGGGTCACGCAGTAGCCGCAGTTCGCCACATGCGAGCAACGCCCCTCATTGTTGGGGTGGATGTGGACAAAACCCAGCACCTGGTCATCAGGGCCAATGGCGCACCAGACCGGCTCATGCGGGGGGAACTTCTTCCTCAGCGCGTCCGTGTCAAAGGGTTCATCCTGGGGGAACGCCAGGCCCTCCTCGATGATCTCATTGAAGATTGCCAGGCAACCAGACTCATACTTCTCGTTGAATAAGGCCAGATGTACCTGCATATATCGCTATCCTTTCGGCACGCCTGTGGGCGCGAAGCCCAAATCAGGAGGAGAACTTCCGCACGCCCCAGAGCAGGGCGCCAAACCAGAACGGCTCCAGGCGCTTGGTGGTCACTTCCAGCGAGTCCATGATCTTGATGTGCTGCGGGCATTTCTTCTCGCAGGCGCCGCATCTGATGCAGTTGCTGCCGCTGTAGTTCTTCTCGGGATGGTTCGCCCCTATGCTGGTGATGTACATGGGCATGGCGGTGACAAAGCCCAGGGAGCGCGACGCGTTGTAGGCGGAGAAGCAGCCGGGGATATTGACTTTGTTGGGGCAGGGCATGCAGTAGTTGCAGCCGGTGCAGGGTATGTCGCCGCTGCCTGACAGCGAGGCGATGACCGGCTCGAACACCGCGGCCTCACGCTCGCTGAGCATGCCCGGCGCCGCCTCCTCGGCGGTTGCGAGGTTGTCATCGAGCTGCTCGTCGCTGTTCATGCCCGATAAGACCGTGGTCACCTCGGGCTGGTCCCAAAGCCATCTGAAGGCCCAGGAGGCCGGCGAGCGGTCCTTCTCTACCGCTTGGAAGAGGCGCTTGGTCTCCTTGGGCAGCCCGGTTGCCAGCTTGCCGCCCAGCAGCGGCTCCATGACAATGACCGGCATACCCAGGCTGTGCGCCTTTTCCAGACCCGCGCGCCCCGCCTGGTAGTTGGCATCCTGATAGTTGTACTGTATCTGGCAGAACTCCCAGTCATAGACGTCGAGAAGCTCCAAAAAGGCCGGCTGCATGCCATGGAACGAGAAGCCTATCTGGCGGATTTGCCCCTCCAGCTTCTTTTGGGTGATCCAGGCCTCAATGCCCAGCTCGCAGAGCCTTTGCCAGGCGCTGACCTCCGAGAGGTTGTGGATGAGGTAATAGTCCACATAGTCGGTCTGCAGGCGCCTGAGCTGCTCGTTGAACAGCAGGTCGAAATCCTCAGTGGTCTTGCATTTCTGATGCGGCAGTTTGGTGGCCACAAAGACCTTCGAGCGCACGGCGTTCTTGTGCAGGATCTCGCCGAGTATCGCTTCGCTCTCGGGATAGCTGTAGGCGGTGTCAAAGTAGTTGATGCCCCGCTCGATGGCCTTGAGGATCAGCTTCTCCGTCTGGGTCCTGTCGATGGGAGCCACTCTTCTGGGGAAGCGCATACAACCAAAGCTCAGCACACTGAGCTGGTTTCCAGACCTCGGGTCAACCCTGTACTGCATATCTGCTCCTCATCCGTTGTCATCCTTATCTATGCGGACCGTTTCGTGCCCCTCGCCCTATCGGGTGCGCCCTGCCCCTCGCCCTATCGGGTGCGCCGCACCGCGTCATTCCACCCGGCAATGAGCCCCTGGCGCTTATCCTCATCCATCTGGGGCGTAAATACCCTGTCATCGCCGCGCAGACCTCTCAGCTCGTCGAGGTCTCGCCAGAAGCCGGTCTTCAGCCCGGCGAGATAGGCGGCGCCCAGGGCCGTTGACTCTATGATGGCGGGGCGCGCCAGCGGGGGGTGCAGCAGGTCGCTTTGGAACTGCATGAGGAAGTTGTTGACGCTGGCGCCGCCGTCGACGTTCAGCACGCTGATGCGGGTCTTTGCGTCATCCTCCATGGCCTGGACCAGGTCGAAGACCTGGTAGGCCAGCGATTCCAGACCGGCGCGCACCAAGTGCGCCTTGCTGGCGCCGCGGGTGAGCCCAAAGATGGCGCCGCGCGCATGCGGGTCCCAATGGGGGGCGCCCAGCCCGGTGAAGGCCGGCACCACATAGATACCGGCGGTATCGGGCACGAGCAGGGCGAGTTCTTCGCTCTGGTCGGCCGTCTCGATGAGCCCCAGCTCATCGCGCAGCCACTGGATTAGCGCGCCGGCAACAAAGACGCTGCCCTCAAGGGCGTACTCGGTCTGTGTGGTTCCCGGCGCCGAGGCAGCGACCGTGGTCACCAGCTGGTGCTTAGAAGCTGCGGCTTGGTTGCCGGTGTGCATCAACAGGAAACAGCCGGTCCCGTAGGTGTTCTTCGCCTGTCCGGCCTCAAAGCAGCACTGCCCAAAGAGGGCTGCCTGCTGGTCGCCGGCTACGCCGCAGATGGGGATGCCGGAGGGCAGCCCTGAATGGGCGGTCACGCCAAAGTCGCCCGATGAGGGGCGGACCTGCGGCAGCAGCGCTTCTGGAACGCCAAAGCGCTCCAGCAGCCAGGGGTCCCAGCGTCCCTGATGTATGTCGTAGAGCATGGTACGGCTTGCGTTGGTCACGTCGGTTGCGTGCACCGCGCCGCGTGTCAGCTGCCAGATGAGCCAGGAGTCGACCGTCCCAAAGGCCAGGCGCCCTGCGCGGGCAGCCTCAGCGGCTCCGGGGGTGTTCTCGAGCAACCATGTGAGCTTGCTGGCTGAGAAATAGGCGTCAGGGATGAGCCCGGTTGTCTCGGTAGTCCTTTGCTTCTGTGCAGCGTCTGCGCAGAACTCCTCGATGAGCGGGGCTGTGCGGCGGCATTGCCAGACTATGGCGTTGGCGAGGGGTAGGCCGGTCTCGCGGTCCCAGATGACCGTGGTCTCGCGTTGGTTGGTGATGCCGATGCTGTCGATCTGCGAGGGTTCGATGGTGTTTGCGACCAGCAGTTCAGTGAGGGCGGCAAGCTGCGAGGAGAGGATCTCCAGGGGGTCGTGTTCCACCCAGCCCGGCTGTGGGTAGTGCTGCGTGAAGGGGTGCTGCGCCATGCCACGGAGCTTGCCGCGGCGGTCGACGAGCACTGCCCGCGACGAGGTGGTGCCCTGGTCTAGCGCGACGATGAAACGCTCAGGCTGTGCAGGCATGGCCTGGCTCCTTTTGTCGGTAATAAGCGGAGAATCTGCTGCAGACCAGCATACCGTTACCTGGGTGCCAATGGGGCGTTGGTTGTCAAAATGACATTGTGCGAATGGGAACGTGAAGCAGGGGTATGACAAGGGGTAAGGCGAAGCAAAGGGTGACAAAGGGGACGGTCCCTTTTGTCAAGTCTGCAGACATGACAAAGGGGACCGTCCCCTTTGTCACCCTTTGCTTCGC
>WRHL01000095.1 GCA_009783245.1 Coriobacteriia bacterium | reverse complement strand
GGTAGCTGACCACAACCGGGCAGTTGAAGTGGTTGGGTGAGCCTTCGTCCTCTTGGCGCTCATAGCGGATGCAGGGCATGAAGATGAAGTCGATGGGGGATTCAGCGGACATAAAGGGGACGGTTCTATTTTGTCCTTGCAAAGGACTAAATGGAACCGTCCCCTTTATGTCCTCAGTGTCGTCCTTATCGTCATCTTTATGGCCTCTGTTGAGGAGGTCCATGATATGGCCGTGGGCCAGCTTGGCCGGATAGCAGACGCTCTCTGAGGGCATGGATTCGATGCCGGCCTCGTAGGTCGATTTGCGGGTCTCCTCAGAGAGCACGGTGGCAAAACCCAGCTCCCTGAAGAAGGTGAACCAGAAGGGGTAGTTCTCGTACATGTTGAGTACACGGGGCAGGCCCACCGTAGGGCGCGGGGCCTGCGCGGGTTCCAGCGGGACATAGGGGTTTTGCGGCGTGCCGTCAAACAGGCGGCTGTTCTTGTAGGCGAAGAGGTTGGGCAGGTTGGCGTTCTGCGTTTTTACGCCGGCGCCCCGCTCGCAGCGGTTGCCGGTGATGAAGCGGCGGGTTCTGCCGGTATGGGGGTCCTTGCCAAAACTGTTGATAGTCAAAAGGCAGGCATTGGAGCAGAGCTTGCAGCGGGTGGTCCGATGTTGTGGCGCAAGCGCTGCGAGCTCATGGGGGGCAAGCAGTGTGGAGCGGACTTTTGCGGGGGTTGGAGTTGCCACTTCAGCCATCCGCTGGCTTTCTGCACTCGTCTGTCCTAGGTTGCCACGCTGCGCGCTGCGCGCTTCGCTCGCAATGACGGGGGGTGTAAGCGGGTTGTTTATGCTCATGCGGCCTCCCCTAAGGCTGCCAGATAGCGGTCGCGCGCGAGCAGGGCTGCGCCGTAGGCGCCCATGGTCCCGGCGATGTCCGGGCGGATGGCCTCGCGTCCCAACAGCGTCTCAAAGGAGCGCAGGACCGCGTCATTCAAAAAGGTGCCACCCTGCACCACCACGTGCTCGCCCACGTCGCGGGGGTCGCGGATCTTGATCACCTTGAACAGCGCGTTCTTGATGACAGAATAGGAAAGCCCCGCGCTGATATCGCCCACCGTGGCGCCCTCCTTCTGGGCCTGCTTGACCCGTGAGTTCATGAACACGGTGCAGCGACTGCCCAGGTCAACCGGGCTTTTCGCCTCGATGGCCGTCTGGGCGAACTCCTCGATGCTCATGTTCAGCGAGACCGCGAAGCTCTCAATAAAGGAACCGCAACCAGAAGAGCAGGCCTCGTTGAGCATGATGTGGTCTATCACGCCGTTCTTCACCCGCAGGCACTTCATGTCCTGCCCGCCAATATCCAAGATGAACTCCACGCCCGGGCAGAGTTCCTGCGCGCCGCGCAGATGGGCGATGGTCTCGATCTCGCCGGAGTCCGCCTGCAAGGCCTCAAGCAGCAGGCCTTCACCGTAGCCGGTCACGGTCACATGGCCAAACTCGACCAGCGTCTTGCCATTCTGGTCAACGGGCAGTTCCGAGAAAACCTCACCCAGCGCATGCTTGGCAGCTCCCAAGACGTCACCGCCGTTGTTGGCGTAGTACTGCTTGAGCAGCTGCCCATCCATGCCGATAAGGGCGGCTTTGAAGGTGGTAGAGCCCGCGTCTATGCCAAGGAAGGCGACACCTTTGTAGTCCGCCAGCGACCCGCGTGGAATGGTGGCGCCGGCGTGGCGCTCTACAAAGCTGGCGTAGTCGGCGGGGGAGTCGAACAGGGGGTTCAGACGGACAACCTCGGAACCCTGCGTGTCGCCCAGGGCCTTGAGCCGGGCATCTATCTCAGTGAGTGTGAGCGGAGCATTTCCCTTGCTGGCGATAGCAGCCCCACAGGCGACAAACAGGTGCGCGTCGTCTGGCTTGATGACCTGCTCATCAGCCAGGTTCAAGGTGAGTATGAAGCGCTTCTCCAGCTCTGGCAGGTATTGCAGCGGGCCGCCCAGAAAGGCCACGTTGCCGCGAATGGGCCGTCCGCAGGCCAGGCCGCTGATGGTCTGGGTGACCACGCTCTGGAAGATGGAGGCCGCGATGTCCTCCCTGCGAGCGCCCTCGTTGAGCAGCGGTTGGATGTCTGATTTCGCAAAGACGCCGCAACGCGAGGCGATGGGGTAGATGATGGAGGAGTTGCGGGCCAGGGTGTCCAGCCCGGCTGCATCCGTGCTCATCAGAGAGGCCATCTGGTCGATAAAGGCGCCGGTGCCGCCCGCACAGGTGCCGTTCATGCGCTGCTCGATGCCCTGGTCAAAGTAGATGATCTTCGCGTCCTCGCCGCCCAGCTCGATGGCCACATCCGTTGTGGGGATGAAGGTCCCCACGGCGGTCTTGGAGGCGATGACCTCCTGGACAAAGTCGAGCCCGAGCCACTGCGCAAGCAGAAGGCCGCCGCTGCCGGTGATGGCAACCGTCAGCTGCTCATCGCCAAAGCCCTCCGCGGCCTCGGCGATGACCTCCGCGATAGTCGCGCGGATGTCGGTATGGTGGCGCTGATAGTCTGAGAAGAGCACGTTATTATCGTTATCCAAAACAGCCAGTTTCACGGTTGTGGAGCCAACGTCGATACCAAGATGGTGGGTGATTGCGGGCTGGGGCATGGTGGTCAGTTCCTTTGCTCTTTCAGCTCGATGGGGTCGCCCGGTTTGAGCATCATGATGCTGAAGAGGATGCGGGCCATGTGCTGGGAGTCTTCCGGCATGCCAAGGTGGAGCCAGCGCTGGATGAGGCCGAGCAGGGCGGAGGCGTAGTAGGAGATGTAGTACTCGGTGAGCGGCGCGGGGTTCTGGGTGTATTTTTGGTAGAGGACCGATCGCACCAGGTCGGAGCAGAGTTGGTCGCGCAGTAGGGCGTGGAAGACGGGGTCGCCTTTGGAGCTGAGCAGGACTTTGAGCAGCGAACCGTGCACGCGTAGCTGGTCGAAGAGGTCGACGGTCACCTGTGGCGGGATGCCGGTTTGCTCAAAGGCGAGCAGTTCGCCAAGGCTGACTGACTGGATCTTATTCTTCAGGGAGAAGAGGCCTGTGATGATCTCCTCTTCAAAGGAGAGGAGCAGGTCGCTCATGTCGTGGTAGTGTGCGTAGAAGGTTGCGCGGTTGATGTCCGCGCGTTCCGCAAGGTCGCTTACTGAGAAGCCGTCGAGGCCGCGCTCTTCGAGCAGCTGCGTGAAGGCCTCGCCGAGCAGGCGCTTGGTGCGCAGGGCGCGGCGGTCCTCTACGGTTTTTGGGTCTTGTGGCATGCAGTTTGGCCTTTCTTAACCGACAGGTTGAGCGATAAGCAACAATGTGTTGCGTAAGTGTATCAGAAATGCGCCGCTGCCGTCGTTGTACAATACTGAGCAGTGAATAGAGGAGCAATCATGTCTGATACACCTGAAGCATCTGAAGCACCTGAAACACCTGAAACGCGGATCATCAGCAGGACGGAGGCCTACCAGGGCGCGTTTCTCACGCTGGAATCCGTGGAACTTGAGCTGCCTAACGGTCACCGCACCACCCATGACGTGGTGCGCCATCCCGGCGCGGTGGCTGTCTTGGCCCTTGATGCGGATGGCCACGTGCTCATGGTCAAACAGTACCGCACGGCCTTTGACCGCGAGATGCTCGAGATTCCCGCCGGCAAGCTTGAACCCGGCGAGGATCCGCTCAGTTGCGCCAGGCGAGAACTTGAGGAGGAGACCGGCTTTGTGGCTGGCGAGCTGCGCCATCTGGTCTCCATCGCAATCGCCGTTGGATACTGTGACGAGCTGCTGCATCTGTTTTTGGCCACAAATCTCAACTCAGGCAGTGCACAGCCAGATACAGATGAGTTCGTTGAGGTTGTATGGGTGCCCTTGGCTGACCTGGTCCAGGCTGTCCAGGCGGGCGAGCTCAAGGACGCGAAGAGCATCGTCGCGGTGCTACTGGCGCAACATGAGCAGTTGGCGAAGGCGTAGCTTGCCGGTGCATCCAGCGCTACTGGCGCAAATGTCGTTTACCGGTGATTGAAGCCACTGAGATTCGCAGGACCGTGACTGCTGTCAGCTCCTCGGGGTCATACTGGGGAGTTCCCGCAAAACCGTGCCTGGCCATCAACACATCCAGAGCGTGGGATTTCTGCGTTCCATCCTGCAGGATGCAGATGTCGCCTTCACCCATGACGCTTTCATACTCGGCAGACCAGTTGCAGGCTAACTCGGCCTCCAGGGTACGATAAGAACAGTCGGCCTCAAAGCAGATCCTGCTGTTACGCCGCAGCATATCCAGCTTTCTGCCAACGCCTGCACAATGAAGGTAGACTGCGATCTTCTCGTCAATGACTTCATAGGCAAAATTCATGGGGACAATGTAGGGCTGGTCATCCACACAGAATCCAACCCGAATGACTTCGCATCTGTCCAGAACAGCGAGAACATCCGCCAGCTCCGCTATCTCCCGGTCAGTCCTTCTCAAGTCGCACCTCCTTGTTTCTACAGCGCGGTGCCCTTGGTGGGGACAAAGTACTGCGACATATCCACACCCTCAAGCTCGAGTAGCTGGATCTTGCGCTGGATGCCGCCGCCATAACCCGTCAGGCTGCCATTGGTGCCCACAACCCGGTGGCAGGGGATGATGATGGAGATGGGGTTGTGCCCTACCGCCCCGCCTACCGCCTGGCAGGCCATCTTGGGCTTGTTCATCCTGACTTCCATCTGCCTGGCAAGCGCGCCATAGGTGGTCACCTCGCCGTAGGGGATCTCGCACAGAAGCTCCCATACCCCCTGGCGAAAGGCGCTGCCAATGGGCGCCAGAGGTAACGATGAGATCGGGGGGTTCCCGCCTGCGAAGTACTCATCCAGCCACTGCTTTGCCGCGACCAGAAGCGGCTCATCATCCTTTGTCTGCAGTGGGCCCGGCACGCCGTCTCCGTGGTACTTCTGCCCGTCAAGCCACAGGCCAACCAGGCCCTTATCGTCACAGGCAAGCGCAAGCGTGCCAACAGGCGATGGATAGATGCTTGTGTAATACATGGTTGCCTCCATTGTGACAAAGGGGACGGGTGTGACAAAGGGTGTGACAAAGGGCGTGACAAAGGGTGTTGTGACAAAGGGGACGGTCCCTTTTGTCATGTTTTTCTATTTCTACCATAGTACGCATCCTTTTGCACAAAAACATGACAAAAGGGACCGTCCCCTTTGTCATCCAAAGCTGCTCCAAACGGCCTTTTCACAGCAACCGCACCACTTTCGGATTTGATGCAATACAGTGACGGCACAGTGGCCTCGATAGTTATGAAAGGCGGCGAAATAGCGAACCATTCTGGTTTTAAGGAAATCGCTTTATCTGTTGCCAATCCTGCTGCGGTGGTAGGTGCCGGAATGCAGGCGATGGCTATGATTTCCGGTCAATACTACATGGATAAAATCTCAAAACAGCTAGAAGGGATTGAACATGGCATTGAA
>WRHL01000094.1 GCA_009783245.1 Coriobacteriia bacterium | reverse complement strand
CTGGGTCTCACCAGGTCAGCCGCTATGGAGTGGGCGCAGTTCAACATCCAGGTGAACGCGATATGCCCCACTGCAGTAAGCGAATCATGGGAGGGCTTTGTAGCCACCAATCCACCCGAGGTAGTCGAGTCTATCCTGGCCAGGTTCCCCATGGGCCGTCTGGGCGATCCAGAGACAGACATCGCCGGGGTTGTCCTGTTCCTCTCAAGTCATCTTTCAGATTATTTCACCGCACGCACGCTGTTCGTCGATGGCGGATTCGCTGGCGCAAAATAGAGGGAGGAAACATGTCTGATACCGCGATTGATACAAAGGCAAGCCAGGTATCGCAGAAACTCCAGGAGCGGGTCGATGGCGCTGAGATACGGTATACCGTATGTGCCCAGAACGGCTGTTGGTCTGCCTGCCTGTTGCGTTGCTATGTGAAGGACGGAGAGCTGGTCGCTATCGACAACGGCGATCCCATCAACGAGAACGACCCGCGTGAGGATGTCGGGATAACCGCCATCCGAGAGGGCATGATCCAACATCGTCCCTGTGTGCGCGGAAGACTGTGGAGAAAGATGATCTACGATCCCAACAGGGCACTCTATCCCCAGAAGAACATCGGGACCAAGGGCGACCCCCTATGGGAGCAGATCTCCTGGGACGAGGCCCTTGACACCATCGCAGGCAAGATCGAGGAGTGCAGGGAGAAATACGGGCCGTTCAGCGTCCATTCAAATGGGTACATATTCGAGCTCGGCTTCTATGGCGGCTTTGGCTACGGCGCTTGGGGCTGCTGCTCCTTTGCCGGCCATGTCCTTGCCGACAATCAGGTCCTGGGGATCAATGACGTTGAGTTCGGGATGAACTGGGGCACTGAGCCGCATCTTCTGCTCGACAGCAAGCTGATTATCGGCTTTGGCTGGAACCCAGCAGTGACGCGCCCAGAATACGCCTATATGATGACGCTCGCAAAGGAGCAGGGCACGCCCATCATCATAATCGACTCGCGCTACACCCCAAGCGCCTATGCCTACGCAACCCAATGGATACCCATCCGCAGCGGCACCGACTTAAGCATGATGATGGCCATTGCCAATGTCCTCTTCAAAGAAGACCTCATCGACCATGCGTATGTCGAGAAGTTCGTCGAGCCGCAGGGCCTGGCAACCTGGAAGGACCATGTGCTTGGCGTGGATGACGGCATAGACAAAACGCCTGAGTGGGCCGAGGTCATCTGCGGCGTGCCGGCAGAGACGATACGCGAGCTCGCCCGTCTGTATGGCGCACACCATGGCTATTCCGATAAGAACCCCTGCTATTTCATAACCAACTGGTCAGTGGGCCGCACCATCCAGGGTGAGAACCTGGGCCGCACCGGCATCTATCTGCAGGCGCTCACCGGCAACATCGGTGTTGCGGGCGGTCACTTCAACGGCGGCGGCGGGGGAGTGGCATCATACTTCCCGCATCCAGCCGTTGCACCGCTCCTCCAGAAAGGCATGCCAAGCCATATGGCTCCACCCATCATGGCCTTCAGGGGCTGGGAAGACGCCGTCCTGCTCAAAGACCAGCTTGATAGCGGAGAGATGAGCGAAGAGGAGTACCGGGGCCGCATCGGCTGCGCAGCAGGTCTGCCTCTGCCCAACATCCACATGGTCTTGAACCAGAGCGGGCAGGACAACGGCGCCCATGACAGCAACAAGCATTTCGCCGCTCTCAAGAAGGTGGACTTCGTTGTTGCGCTGGTGAGCTTCATGGATCGTCCCGAGGCCCGCTACGCCGACCTGGTGCTTCCCGTTGCTGACAGGATCCTGGAAGACCACAACTGCTTCCCCGATACCTTTGGTTACACCACACCCACCTTGTTTGCGACAGGGACCTTCTCAAACTACTTCCTCAAGAAGCACAAGGTCATCGATCCTCCGGGAGAAGCGCGCTCCTATCAGTGGGTCCACTTCCAGCTTGCAAAGCGTCTGGGCCTTGCCGAAGCCTTCTGTCCTCGTTTCATCGATGTCTTAGATGCCGGCCAAGAGGCATGGGACAAGCGCTATGAGGAGATCCAACAGGAAGCCTATGAAGCATGGCGCCCCGTGTACGCTGAGTGGGCGGCAGCTAATGGCTCTGAGGTCACCGAGGCTCCAACGTGGGAGGAATTCGACGCCCGCCCGATCTTCCGCGTACCGCTCAAGCAGGAGCCGTACTTCCCCTTGAAGCAGCAGATCGACGGTGACGTCCCCTTCAACACACCCTCAGGGCAGATCGAGTTCTACTCAAGCTTCCTTGCTGACCCTGATATGGCTGAGAAGATGTATGTGTTCCCCAACGGAGCGCCGTCAGGCGTTTGCTACGGCGGGGCGAAGCCAGCGGTCATATCCCCGTTCGCCAACTACATCGAACCGCCAGACCATCCGCTGAGCGCGGCAGCGACAGAGTACCCGCTCCGCCTCATCACCCCGCATTCCTTCTTCAGGCAACACGTCATCCATGACAGCAACCTGTGGACAAAGGACGAGGCGCGGCATGCGCTCTGGATCAATGTGGCTGATGCCCGCCAGCGTGGCATCAATGACGGCGATGAGATCCGTATCTCCACCAACAAAGGTGAGGGTATCATGCCCGCCTACGTTACCTCCCGCATAGCTCCAGGGACTATCTGCATGATATACGGCGGCTGGTATCAACCTGGAGACAAGAAGACAGCGCTGATGCCAGACGGTATCGACATGCGCGGCGCAGCGAACATCTATACCACAAGCGAGTGTTACCCGTGGGTAGTCGGCGGCCTGCATTGTGCGAACCTGGCTCAAGTTGAGAGAATCTAGCGGAGGTGATGAAGATGACACAACAAGCATTCTTCTTTGATGAGAGTCGTTGTTTGGACTGCCGTGCATGCTCGATAGCCTGTCAGGACTGGAACGATATCGAGAAGGGTACCGAGAAGTACCTGCGCAGGTTCTTCTGGGAAGAGGGTACGTTCCCCGCTATCAGGATGCATTTCGTCTTTGCCCCCTGCTATCACTGCGAAGAACCCGCCTGCCTGGATGCGTGCCCCAACGGCGCCATCTACAAAGAGCCCAAGTACGGCGCAGTGCTCGTTGATGAGGAGCTGTGCAAAGGCTGCAAGAGCTGTTGGAAGGCATGTCCCTACGGCTCCCCTCGCTTCAGTGATGAGCCCAAGATGAAGAAGTGCAACCTCTGCATCGGCCGTCTTGACAATGGGCAGTTGCCAGCTTGCATCGACACCTGTATCCCGCGTGCCTTGGACTTCGGTCCTCTTGAAGAGATGATAGCGAAACACGGGACCTGCAGGGCGCTTGACTCCATGCCTGATCCCAACGCCGTAAAACCGGCAATCATATTCAAGGCAGCTGAGGTGAAAGCCCAGGTGGTATCCTACAATGCCGAGAAGGCAAGGGAGCTCTTCGGGTTCGATTCATCGATTCTCGCTGATGCGGCTTCAGTCAAGAAGAACAGACTGGACATGAAGATCGAGGACCCCTGCGAAGAGCTTGCGGTCATGAGAAGCGAAGAGTGCTGATCGTTTAGCTCAGATCCCGTCTTCTCTGCCTGTTAACTTTACTGGCCTGGAATCCATGGATCCCAGGCCAGTATTGTCACGCAAGCAAAGCAAGGGAGAGTTCAAGATAGAACCGGTCGTCTGGATCCTCCAGATCCATCTGCGTGATCTTGTTGATACGCTCCAACCGGTAAAGAAGCGTGCTTCGGTGTATGTTGAGCGCCCGCGCCGTGAATGAGGCGTTACAGGAATTCTTGAGATGGGTTCGCAGGGTGTCGATATAGTCTATCCCACCCGCATCGGATCTCTTCTGAAGCTCCAATAACCCTGGGACACACAGCATCCGTGCTGGTAGTTCGTTGGTACCGTGGGTCAGGATATACCGTGTAGCGACATCCCGGAATGCATGGATAGGCTCGCCAGGTTGTATCTCAGAGCCTGTTTCCAGGGCAGCATGAGCCTGAATTGCATATAAACGTAGCAGCAGGATATCCGTGAACTCAAAGCTGATCCCTATCTGGGCCTTCACCGGGCTGATATTCTCAAGCACCGTCTGGAAGAAGGCTTCCGGTCGAAGCTTATTGGCATTGTTATCAAGGACAACAACGATATCCGATTCGTGCTCCAGAGCATAACAGCCGCTTCCCATGGTCTCTATCGCCAGGCGGTACTGCTTGAGAGGGATCTTGGTATATGCGCCTTCGCTGTTGATGCGGACAACCGCACAGGAATAGTTGAGGTTGGAGGGGAAGCCCAGGGTCTTCAGATGCTTCTTGATATCCTGAAGACTGTCGGTTGGGTTCGTCAGCAGCTGCCTCAACAGACCATACTTGGTCAGAAGCCCGTTCTTATCGGCAGAGAGACGGGTGGCAAGATACAGCTCCCAGGCATCGCGCAGCCTGGCAAGGCGCCAGATCTGGGCTTGTGTAGCCTGGCCGGAATCAATCGGCAGGGCGAACATGCCCACATAGTACTGCTTACTCTCCCATACAGAGACAGCAAGCATATCCAAGTCATTCCCACGTCTGTCAACGATCCTCACCACTGCAGGTTCCACGGAGTCGATCGCCTTTTGGAAGTTGGAATAATCGACCTCCTCGGAATAGGTTTCGCCATCCTCATCCAGCAGATCCACCAGTTCCGTGGTCTCCCAATCCCTGGTGACCGCATAGATGCAGGTCTTCCATTCACCTACCGGATAGTAGACCAGAACACCATCGAACATACCCACGCTGGCATCAAGGTAGTCTTTGACAGTGGAGCCTTTGGCATTCGAATAGAGGGCCCAAAGCGCTTCCTGCCAGGCAGTCTCCTCAAAGAAGAGTTCCACGAGATACGCATAGAGCTGCGAGATGTCCTCTTGTGCAAGCAAGAGGAAGACATTGTTGTTCTTAACTGCGGAGCGTTTCTTCAGGTTCTTGGCGCCGGGCGCACAGCCTTCAGAGCTACAACAGATGAGCAGGAGCACATCCTCATGCAGAATGAGGGTCTCGGCATCTTCTTCGCTGATGATATAGATACGACCAGGAGATAGCTCCCTGCCTTTAACATAGACTGTCGGCATTCCATAGCGGGCATCACAGCCCTCGCTTGCAGACAGGACAGTGAACCGCCTGCTAAGGTATTCCAGTAGGTAGTCATAACCTAGCTTCATCCATACCCCCAGGTTCACAGTTCAGCGTCTCTCCAGTAAAAGCCGCCACTCCAGCTCACAGGCTAACTAAATAATCCCGGTCTGCCTATCGTCGTATGTGCGGAATTATAGCAGCGTCTTTCCTACAATTTGTATGAGAAGGATCAGACACTGCTAGCTCATGGAGCAGATCAGGATCACCAATCGGCCTTAAGGAAGGCCTCATCGCCTTGCGGCAGCCTCCTTTTATACAGCGCCTCTCCCTGCAGCTCTCTCATGTCGTCGCAGTAGACAACCAGAAAGCGCAGGAAAATTCCACCGATGATCACGCAAAGTGCAGCGCCTGCATGCAGTAT
>WRHL01000093.1 GCA_009783245.1 Coriobacteriia bacterium | reverse complement strand
AAAGATCGCGAGGCAATCCTCTTCCAGAAAAAAGAAATCTACCAGTCCAAAGCGGTTCCTGACGTATTTCAAGAATGTCCGTCTTGAGATCAAGCGCACTACCTGGCCAAGCCGTAATGAGGTCTTCAGGATGAGCCTCATTGTTGTTGGCGCCCTGATCTTCTTTGGCGTCTTCATCTTCATAATCGACTGGGCTATGACCAAGCTTCTCGAG
This sequence comes from Coriobacteriia bacterium, assembly GCA_009783245.1. Taxonomy (GTDB): domain Bacteria; phylum Actinomycetota; class Coriobacteriia; order Coriobacteriales; family UBA8131; genus WRHL01. The sequence goes on along the minus strand of WRHL01000093.1, from coordinate 5,692 downwards.
ATCTATGCGAATTTCGCCCCTACTGGAGCGCCGAAAGACGTTATTCCTGAGGGTGAGGATGGAGAAGAAGCCTTGTTGGTGATCGATTACCTGAAAATGCTGTGGAGGCTCTAGGTATGTCAAAGAAGTGGTATGTGCTGCATACATACTCAGGGTATGAGAACAAGGTAAAGGGCAACCTGCAACATCGCGTTGAGTCGATGGGCTTGGATGACCGTATCTTTGAGATCCAGATCCCCACCGAGGAAGTCACCGAGATAAAGGATGGTGGCCGCCGCGTTACCACCGATAAGAAGGTATTCCCCGGATATGTACTGGTGCGTATGGAGCTTGACGACCAGAGTTGGGGTGTTGTGCGCAATACGCCTGGGGTCACTGGGTTTGTCGGCGCCCAGGGAAAGCCTTCGCCGTTATCCCGGGAGGAATACAACAAGATCATGAGGCGCACCCAGTCGGATGCGCCTAAGAAGACCTCTTCCAACCTGCAGGTCGGCCAGAACGTCAAGGTGATCAATGGCCCGCTTGCCGAGTTCGACGGCACCATCGCAGAGGTCCAACCGGAGGCTGGCAAGGTCAAGGTCATGGTTTCCATCTTTGGCCGCGAGACACCGGTTGAGCTGAGTTATAACCAGGTGGCACGTCTGTAATATGCAAATCATACGGAGGGCGCCCCTTTGGGATGCTTCTCGCCAGCCGTTTGAGATAGATCAACCATATATTAAGGAGTAGAGAAATGGCTCCCAGAAAGAAGATAGCAGCCTTTGTCAAGCTGCAGATTCCGGCCGGACAGGCTACGCCCGCCCCGCCGGTTGGCTCAGCCCTTGGCGCCAAAGGCGTCAACATCATGCAGTTCTGTCAGGCCTTCAACGCTGCGACTCAGGACAAGGGTAACACCATCATCCCCGTGGTCATCACGGTCTATGAGGATAAGACCTTTGACTTTGTCACCAAGACCCCACCAGCCGCCGTACTTATCAAAGAGGCGCTTTCCCTGGAATCAGGCTCTGGCGAACCGCACACAAAGAAGGTCGGTCAGCTGAGCAAGGACCAGTTGCGCACCATCGCTGAGACCAAGATGCCCGACCTCAACGCGAACGACATCGATGCAGCGATGAAGATCGTGCAGGGCACGGCGCGCTCCATGGGTGTGCGCATTGAAGGCGTGAAGGATACGGGCGTATACTCCCGGTCCAAGAAGCGTGGTGGGCATGCTGCTGCGGTAGCAGAGCCCGAAGAAGTTATGGAAGAAACAGTAGAAGAGGTTGTAGAAGAAGCCGTTGAGGAAACTGTAGAAGAAGTTGTAGAGAGCGAAGAGGCAGCAGAGTAGGCTGCTGCGCAGTATCAAGTATCAAGCCGCCCAAATGGGCGGGCCGTGGAAGAGCAGGTATGGCTCGCTGACCACTAAGGAGACATCATGCCAAAACTATCGAAGAACTATAAGAACGCAATCGAGAAGGTCGAACGGAACCGTCTGTATTCGCCTTTGGCCGCTGTGCGCCTGGCGAAGGAGATCAGGACTGCGAAATTCGACGAGACGGTAGAAGTGCACATGCGTTTGGGCATCGACACCCGTCAGGCTGACCAGCAGGTGCGCGGCTCTATCTCGCTGCCACATGGAATTGGCAAGACGGTACGGGTTGCCGTCTTCGCAGAAGGAGAGAAAGCCCGCGAGGCCGAGGAAGCGGGAGCAGACGTGATCGGCTCCGACGATCTGATCGCGCAGATCCAGGGAGGTTTCCTGGGATTTGATGCAGCGGTCGCCACACCTGACCAAATGGCAAAGGTAGGTCGCCTGGGTAAGATCCTGGGTACCCGTGGCTTGATGCCAAACCCCAAGCTGGGAACCGTGACAAACGATGTGGCTAAGATAGTAGGAGAGCTCAAGGCCGGCCGCGTGGAGTACCGCGCCGACCGCTATGGTATCTGTCATGTGCCCATTGGCAAGGTGAGCTTTGAGGATGCCCTCTTGGTGGAGAACTATGCCACCTTGCTTGAGGAGATCATCAGGGTAAAACCAGCTGCCTCAAAGGGCCGTTATATCAAGTCGATCACCTTTGCAACCACTATGGGACCCGGCATACATGTCGACCCAGCAAAGACGCGCAACTTGCTTGATGAGGATATCACTGAATAGGCTGCGACTTACAAACATTCGAAAACACCATTAAAATCTAATGTTGAAAGTAGAATTATAGGCAAATAGGGGTATTATCTTTCGAAAACGGGATATATACTATAAACTTATTGAGAGCCGAGCTTACTCCCCCTCATCCAAGCTCGGCTCCAATTCTTCTCTTCCGCCCCGCCCAAGCGGGGCGTTCTTGTCGCCAGCAGAACCACTCCCTTTATGCCTGCCATGATAAGATGTAGTAAAAGACCGGAGTTGTTTGAGGTGGTGTTTGGTGGGTTTTGAATTCTATGCGACCTGTGCGAAGGGCGCCGAGAAGATACTGGCTTTTGAGCTCGCTACCCTGGGCATACGCAAGACGCGTCCGTTGACAGCGGGTGTCAGCTTCAACGGTGAGCTGGCTGACGCCTATCGCGCCCTGCTGTGGCTGCGTACGGCCAGCCGCGTCTTGCTGGTGTTGGCGCGGGTTGATGCTTCAAATAGCGATGCGTTGTACGCGGGCGTGCGGGCCATCCCCTGGGAAGAGCATGTCTTACCAACCGGCAGCATCGCCGTGGATGCGCGCGGCACTAACGCCGCACTGAACGACACGCGGTTTGTGGGGATGCGCGTGAAGGACGCCGTCTGCGACCGACTACGCGAACTTACCGGAGAGCGCCCAAGCGTAGACCGCGAACGCCCTGACCTGCGCATAAATGTTTCTTTACGAGGAGAACGGGCTACCATCGCCCTGGATCTGGCTGGCGAACCGCTGCACCGCCGCGGTTACCGCGTGGAGGATCGTGCCATCAAGGCACCGCTGCGCGAGACCCTGGCTGCAACAATGCTGCTTGCTGCGGATATTACAAAAGGGACCGTCCCTTTTGTCATAATCGATCCGCTTTGTGGCTCGGGGACGCTGGTGATAGAGGCTGCGCGCATGATGGCCGACATCGCGCCCGGCATACTGCGCTCCTATTGGGGCTTTGACGGCTGGCTCGGCCATGACACCGAGCTCTGGGCCACGCTTATCGACGAGGCCGACGCTCGGGCAGAAGCGGCTGCTGTGGCGGTCGCTGCTGGCGGTGCGTCAGCGCCCCGCGTCTTTGGCAGCGACATAGACCCGGCCGCCATCAAGGTGGCTCGCGCCAGCGCCGCTAAGGCCGGTGTGGCACATCTTATCAATTTCAGTGTGGCTGATGTCGCCCTGCTCACCTTGAAGCAAGGGGATAAGGACATAAAGGGGACGGTTCTATTTAGTCCTTTTCAAGGACAAAATAGAACCGTCCCCTTTATGTCTGAGCGTCTGCTCATAGTATGCAATCCACCCTACGGCGAGCGCCTCTCCACCGAAAGCCAGCTTCCCGCCCTCTATGCGGCCCTGGGTTCGCTCAAAAGAAGAGCGGAGGCGCAGGGGTTTACCACCGACTTCTGCGTCATCACGCCCCACGCTGAGCTTGATGGTGCGCTGGGCTGCCAACCTGACAACGTGATCGACACCTTCAACGGTCCGCTGGAGACAACCATCCGGTATTACCGCGGGGCACGGGATGGGAGCAATGCAAGCCTGTCTGCTGTGTCAACTTGTCACCCCGGGCTTGACCTGGGGCCTACCCTAGCGGTTGCAGAATACCAGCGGTTGTCGTCCATGGATGCTGTGGGACAAGAAGAAAGTATGACAAAGGGGACGGTCCCTTTTGTCAAGGCAGCTGACTTGACAAAAGGGACCGTCCCCTTTGTCATAAAGCCCGGGGTGACAAAAGAAGAGATGTCTGACGGGCTCTTACAACAGTACCCGGAGGCGGAGCAGTTTGTAGCGCGGCTGCGTAAGATGGCAGCACATCGCAGCAAGTGGGCGCGACGTGCGGGCGTCAGCTGCTACCGCGTTTATGACGCAGACCTGCCCGACTACGCGGTTGCCATCGACCTCTACCAGGGTGCGGGCCGCGAGGCAGGCACACGCTGGTTGCAGATCGCGGAGTATGCGCCACCCAAGTGGGTCGATCCCGACCTGGCAGCCCGCCGCCTGAACGAGGCGCTCGTCCTGGCGCCAGCAATCCTAGAGGTTCCCACCACCAACGTCTTCAGCAAGCAGCGTAAACGGGACAAGGGCGGCTCGCAGTACGCAAAAGACCCGTCTAGCTCGTCATCTAGACACGTGGTGGAGGAGAACGGGCTGCTCTTTGAGGTGGATTTCTCCAGCCGTCTGGACACGGGGTTGTTTTTGGACCACCGGCTGACCCGGCAGATGCTGCGTGAGCGTGCCGAGGGGCAAGACGTGCTCAACCTGTTTGCCTACACCGGGTCGGCCTCGGTGTATATGGCTGCGGGCAGGGCGCGGGGCGTCACCACTGTGGACCTCTCGCAGACCTATCTTGCGTGGGCGAAGCGCAATATGGAGCGCAACGGGTTCAAGGGCGCGGCGTACCAGTACATAGATACCGACGCGGTGCGTTGGGTGCAGGAGCAGCGGCGAGCGCGACAGGGGAGCGGCCAACAGCGTTACGGGCTCATCTTTGTGGACCCGCCCACCTTCTCCAACTCCACGCAGATGGGGCAGCAAACCTGGGACGTGCAACGCGATCACGCCGAACTGCTCATCGCGGTGTCGCGCATCCTGACCTCGAGCGGCGTGGCGGTCTTCTCCACCAACCTGCGCAGCTTCAAACCAGATGTTGAGACCCTTGCCAGGGCCCGCGTGAGACTCACCGACATCAGCGCGCAGACCATCCCGCCAGATTTCGACCGCAACCCGCGCATCCACCGCTGCTACCTGGTGGAGCGCATCAAGTTCGACGATAGACCCAGTAGCAATCCCGCATGAGCGAACAGGAGCCCGCCTTGGATGAGAAAGAACAGTCTGCTTCTGACGAGAAACATCAGTCTGCTTCTGACGAGAAACAACAGTCTGCTTCTGACGAGAAACATCAGTCTGTGACCGCCGAGCAACGGGTGAGCATACGCAATGCAGAGCGCACTGACACCCCCTTCATCCTGCAGATGATCCGTGAGCTCGCAACGTATGAGCGTGCCCCAGACCAGGTGACGGCAACGGAGGCCCTGCTGGAGAGGTGGCTGTTCGATGAGGAGAAGGCCGAGTGCCTCATCGCAAGCCTGGATGGCGTTGATCGGGGCTTCGCGCTGTTCTACACCAGTTTCAGCACCTGGGAGGGCATACCGGGCACGTATCTGGAGGACCTTTTTGTGCAGGAGGCCGCGCGGGGACACGGGCTGGGCATTGCGCTGCTCAGGGAGCTTGCCCGCATCACTTTAGAGCGCGGCTACCCGCGCCTCGAGTGGAACTGTCTTGACTGGAACGAGCCGAGCCTTAAGTTCTACAGGTCCCTTGGTGCTGTCACACGCGACGAATGGCTCAGCCACCGCCTGGACAAGATAGCCATGGAAGCACTGGCGGCATCTAACCAGTAACGGGCTGTTCCCTGGCTACTTTTTTGCTACGTATGGGTAAGATCCCAGTCAATCCTTTTAAGTGGTTAGTTGCTATAATCATCCATGGCATTATTATTTGGGGTTGATGAGGAGACCAGATGACTGTTCAAGTTACCACCTCGGCTCAAAACAGTG
>WRHL01000092.1 GCA_009783245.1 Coriobacteriia bacterium | reverse complement strand
GTCCTTCACGGCGGAGGTGAAAGACGAGCTCTCGAGGTTTGTCCCAGAGCATCTGCCTTGTCGCAAGGCGGAGCTCTCCGCGCTTATCCGCATTCAGGGCAAGCTCTCCGGCAATTATCGCCTTGAGATCACCACAGAGACGGCGCCGGTGGCGCGGGCTGTGGTACGGCTCCTCCATGACATCTACCACCTGAAGACCGAGATCACCACACGGCGCTCGGCCCTGCATAAGACCTACAACTACCTGATCACCGTGCCGGCGCAGATAGGGCTTGAAGACGCGCTGCGGGATATGGGCATACTCTCGCCTTCTGGGCTGGAGCTGGGCATTGACCCTGACCTGGTGAAGAAGAACTGCTGCGCCGCGTCTTATCTGCGCGGTGCCTTTTTGGGAGGCGGCTTCATCTCCAACCCCCAGGGCGATTTCCATTTTGAGCTCACCTGCGGGCATGAGGCCCTGGCAAACGGCCTGGTCGCCCTGCTGGCGAAATCCGAGATCCCCGCCCGCAGCAGCTGCAGGCGCAACACCTGGATCGTCTACATCAAGGGAGCGGAGCCGATGCTCGACTTCCTCGCTCTTGTCGGCGCCCATCACAGTATGCTGGTCATGGAGAACGTACGGGTGACAAAGTCGGTCCGCAACGACGTGAACCGCAAACTCAACGCCGAGATGGCCAATCAGGCAAAATCCATCGACGCTGCCTTGGGACAGGTCAAGGCGATACGCCTGTTGGTGGAGAGGCGGGGGATAGAATCCCTGCCGCCTGCGCTTAGGGAGTTGGCGCTGTTGCGCCTTTCACACCCCGATGTGTCCCTCAGGGAGTTGGGAGAGCTCGTTGAGCCCCCTTTAACCAAGTCTGCTGTGTACCATAGAGTCAGACGCATAGAGGCAATCGCTAGAGATTATTCACAGTAACCAGAAGGGAGACGAGAAGTGGCTATTCGAGTTGGATTGAATGGGTTCGGACGGATAGGGCGACTGGTACTGGCCGCCATGATACAAGATGACGATTTCGAGGTTGTCGCAGGAAACGACCTGGGCAAATTGGAGATGATAGCCCATCTGCTCAAGTATGACTCCGTGCACGGCCGTCTGTTCGAAAGCGTCGAGGTAGTTGAAGACGGACTGAAGCTCAATGGGAAGTTCGTGAAGGCCCTCAGCGACAGGGATATCAATAACCTGGAATGGGGAGCCCTGGGAGTCGACCTGGTGATAGAGGCATCGGGAAGGTACAACAATGGCGAGAAAGTACAAACCTTCATCGATAAGGGCGCCAAGAAGGTACTCATCACCGCCCCCGCGAAGAACGAGGATATTACCATCGTTTTGGGCGTGAACGACCATCTGTATGATCCAGAGAAGCACAACATCGTCTCCAACGCCTCCTGCACCACAAACTGCCTGGCTCCGGTCGCCAAGGTCCTGCTGGACAGCTTTGGCATCAAGCGTGGTTATATGAATACCATCCATGCCTTCACCGGTGACCAACGCATACTTGACGGTTCGCACAGCGATCTGCGGCGCGCCCGTGCAGCCACCATGTCCATGGTGCCCACCACTACAGGGGCAGCCAAGGCAGTGTCCCTGGTACTCCCCGAGCTCAAGGGCAAGCTTGATGGCTTTGCCACACGGGTACCCACGCCGGATGCCTCCATGGTCGACCTCACGGTAGAGCTGGAGAAGAGTGTCACCAAAGAAGAGGTGAACGCTGCAATGAAGGTAGCTGCTGAGGGCCCACTTAAGGGCATCCTCGAGTACTGCGAAGACCCGATAGTTTCGGTAGACGTCATTGGCAACCTGCACTCATCGGTCTTCGACAGCGGTCTGACCATGGTGCTCGGTGGCGAGAGCGACTTCATCAAGGTCATCTCCTGGTACGACAATGAGCGCGGCTATTCGCAGCGCGTCAAGGATCTTGCAAAGGTCATGATGCGATAAGGGAGTCATGATGAAACTGGTCAATGAGGCTGATGTAGCCGGTAAGAAGGTTCTATTCCGCGTTGATTTCAATGTCCCCATCGAAGATGGCAAGGTGAGCGACTGTACGCGGATCCAGGCGGTCCTGCCAACGCTGCGCTATCTTATCGATAACCAGGCGAAGACCATCGTCATTGCCCATCAGGGCCGTCCAAAAGGGGAGGGTTACGAGCGCAGGTATTCGCTTGCTCCCGTCGCCAAGGCGCTGGGAAAGCTGATTGGGAAAGAGGTCCCTCTGACCCATGATATCTTAGGCTATCAAACCAATGAGGACATCGCAGCCATGGAGAACGGCGACGTGCTCATGCTCGAGAACCTGCGCTTCAACGCGGGTGAGAAGAAAAACGATAAGGAATTCGTTAAGAGCCTCGCCGGCCTTGCCGATATCTATGTGAACGATGCCTTTGCTGCAGCGCACAGGGCCCACGCCTCTGTCAGTGGCGTGCCGGAGCTGTTACCGGGTTATGCGGGATTCTTGATGAACAAGGAGCTGGGGACTTTCGAGCGCATGCTCGCTGTTCCCTCTCGTCCCTTCATCGCTGTTCTGGGCGGCTCCAAGGTCTCCGATAAGTACAAGGTCATCGATAAGCTCATCGAGGAAGTGGACGTCATCATCATCGGTGGAGCGATGTGCTTCATGTTCATGGCGGCCAAAGGGTTTTCCGTTGGCGGCTCGCTCTTGGAGAAGGACTGGGTCGAACCAGCGCGGGAGTTGCTGGAGAAGGCCGCCAAGCGTGGGGCCAAGCTCCTCTTGCCACTGGACTTTGTGGTTGCCGACAAGATCAGCGAAGACGCGGAAGCATCCGTCTGTGACATAGAGGCAGGCATACCTGATGACAAGATGGGTTTGGATATAGGGCCCAAGACAGCTGCCCTCTATAAGCAGGAGATCGCCCTGGGTCGTACCATCTTCTGGAACGGGCCTATGGGCGTGTTCGAGGTGGCGCCTTTTGCAGACGGCACCCGCCAGGTCGCTACGGCAGTTGCCATGAACAGCGGCGCTGCGACTATCATCGGCGGCGGTGACAGCATTGCTGCGGTGAACAAGTTCGGCTACAACGACCTGGTGACCTTCATCTCGACCGGTGGCGGCGCTGCCCTGCAACTGATAGAGGGAAAGGAACTTCCCGGAGTAGTCGCGTTGAGGGGGCAATGATGCGTACGCCATTGATAGCCGGCAATTGGAAGATGAACAAGACAACCGCCGAGGCAGCGGTCCTCAGCCAGGATATCTCCAATCGCTTCTATAAGGACTTCACCCCGGATGTGGCACTCTGTCCGCCCTTCATAGACCTCAAGACCGTACGGAATGTGCTGGCCTTTGATAAATCACCCATAAAGCTGGGAGCCCAGGATGTATTCTGGGAGGACAGCGGGGCCTACACCGGCGCGACCTCGCCGGTCATGCTTCGCGAGGAGGGCGTCAGCTACTGCATTGTGGGACACAGTGAGCGACGCGAGTATTTCGCCGAGACCGATGAGATGGTGAGCAGGAAGGCAAAGGCCCTGCTCGCTCACGGCATCACCCCTATCATCTGCGTTGGCGAGGGCCTTAAGAAGCGCGATGAGGGCGCACAGGCTGCGATAGATTTTGTGGTAGCCCAGGTACAGGCTGCACTGCAACTGCTTGCCCCTGAGGACATCAAACGCATTGTCATCGCCTATGAACCTATCTGGGCGATAGGGACCGGGCGAACGGCCACACCGGAGTCCGCGCAGGAGATGTGCGCAAGCATCCGCACCTGCCTTGCTGATAACGCTGGCGCTGAGGCAGCCCAGGCCATTCGCATACTCTACGGAGGGTCCATGAAGGCCGAGAACGCTGCGTTCTTCGCTCCCATGCCCGACGTGGACGGTGGCCTTATCGGGGGAGCCGCTCTGGACGCTGCGAACTTCATCGACATCGTGAAAGCCTTCCTATGAGGCCTGAGAGGCCTATGAGGCTTCCCGCACTGCTTGCGATATTGGATGGCGTTGGTATTGCCCCACCCAGCGATACCAACGCCGTTACCAGCGCTGACGCGCCATTTTTAAGCGAGCTCTTCAGCGGTGGCACCTGGCCCTTTTGTACCATCAGTGCGGCAGGGCGCGACGTTGGTCTGCCCGCGGGACAGATGGGCAACTCTGAGGTCGGTCACCTGAACATAGGCTCTGGGCGGGTGGTCAACCAGGAGCTCACCCGTATCGACTGCGCCATAGAGGACGGCTCCCTGAACACCAATGCGGTGTTGCTTCAGGCGTTTTCTGCCGCAAAGGCGGCTGGTGGTGCGGTGCACTTCTTGGGGCTGCATTCTGATGGCGGCGTGCACAGCATGCTGAGCCATCTCAATGCCCTTATGGAGCTTGCCGCGCAGCAGGGCGTAGAGCGGATTCGCGTTGCCGCCTTTTTAGATGGCCGCGATGTTCCCCCTGACAGCGGCCTGGGCTTTGTTGGTGAGACCGCCACCTATTGCAAGGAGCTTGGAGAGCGCTACCCCTTGCTTGACGTACGGCTTTCCATGCTCTCTGGGCGCTATTGGGCCATGGACAGGGACAAGCGTTGGGAGCGCGTTGAGCGTGCCTGGCGGGCCCTGGTCCTGCCTGCTGACCCCAGCGTCACCTGTGTGGCGGCGGACGCCAGCCCCGAGCAGGTAGTTGCTGACTCCTATGCGGCGGGCATCACCGACGAGTTCGTCGAGCCTGTGGCCTTTGGCGCAGAGGGCATAGCGGACGGAGACAGCGTTGTCTTCTTCAACTTCCGCCCGGACAGGGCACGCGAGATCACCCAGACCTTCATCGACCCTGGCTTTGACGGCTTTAAACGCCCCGTTGTCCCCCAGGTTAACTATGTCTGCATGACAGAATATGATGCGACCTTTGCGCGCGATTTTGCTACGCAGGTAGCCTTCCCCAAGACCTTCCCAGAAAATGTTTTGGCAGACTACCTTGCCTCACTGGGCCTGCGGCAGCTGCACATCGCAGAGACCGAGAAGTACGCACACGTGACCTTCTTCTTCAACGGTGGGAAAGAGGAGCCCAAAAAGGGGGAGCAGCGGGTACTTATCCCCAGCCCCAAGGTGGCCACCTATGACCTGCAGCCTGAGATGAGCGCCCCAGAAGTCACAGAAGCCCTGATAGAAGCCATAGAGCAGGACGCAGCAGATGTTTACATAGTCAACTATGCAAATGGTGACATGGTGGGACACACCGGTGTGCTACCCGCTGCCATTGCAGCACTGGAGGCGGTAGACCGCTGCCTGAAGCGCGTGGTGGACGCCATCACCGCCAAGGGTGGCGTGGCGATGATAACCGCAGACCATGGTAATGCGGAGCAGATGATCGACGAGAGGGGAGCCCCCTGGACGGCGCACACCCTCAACGCGGTGCCCTTTGCCGTTGTCTGCCCGGGTCAGCCAGACGTAGACCTTGACCGCGAGGGTGCAGGCCGTCTGGCCGACATAGCACCCACGCTCCTCGACCTGATAGGCCTGCCCATCCCTCTGGAGTTCACGGGCCGCTCCCTCCTGATACGCCATCATTGAGCGGTTGATTGCCAAGGCAAGTGCAACTGTGGCCTTTCCAATGTCAATCAACCGCCATCATTGAGCTTTTGACAGAGAAAAGACAATAGGGCCTCGTTTTGCATCGAAATCGATCTTGTGATGTGTGCTTTACCCTAAATATCCCTAAATTTCGCTAAATCTGGCGATTTTACGAGAAAAACAGGGCTTTTGACACAGCACAAGTTCGATTTTGATGCATTTTGATGCTCTTCTGTCTAGAGTAGTGTCGCGCGGGCAGCCATGCGCCCTGCGCTTGTCGCCAGCTACGCTGGCTCCGTTTTAGAAAAGAAGAGCAGTAACGCAAGTTAGCTGCAGACACATACTATTCCCCGTCATTGCGAGCCGGGCATCGCCCGGCGTGGTAATCCAGGGCATCTACGTGCGGTTTTGTGGGCGATGGCTGACGTCCTCCCGCCGTCATTGCGAGCCGGGCATCGCCCGGCGTGGCAATCTACGCACAAAACTCTCATTGTTGGTTGCTTGTCACAGCGCACGGCATTGCAGTCTGTAGCACCAGATACCAGAAGCGCTGCGGGTTTACACCCACAGCGCTCCCGCACTTCACAGCACAGCGTTAGTAAGCGAAGTATCTATCACCTGTGCTGCTCGTCAATAAAACCGTACAAGCTACAAGGCAGCCATTATCTTGCCAGCCATACGGCCGTGGGTCATTGCCATGCCCATGGAGTTGCCGGCGCTGGGCGTGGAGTAGCCCATGGCGTAGCGTTGCCCCAGGGTATTGCCGGCC
>WRHL01000091.1 GCA_009783245.1 Coriobacteriia bacterium | reverse complement strand
CACAGTCATTTGTGAGGCGTGCTGGGCCGCCTTCGCACAACGTCACCTTGTCGAGCACTAACTTGAGGTCACAGATTGCCCTATCATTCAACGAGTAGTACGTCCACTTTCCCTCTTTACGCCCACTTACCAAACCGCATTCGCACAGTATCTTCATGTGATGAGAGAGTGTTGGCTGAGTGATGTTGAACCTCGCTAGTATCATGCAGGCGCAAAGCTCCCCACATGAAATCATGTCCACAATCTCTAGCCGGGTTGGGTCAGCAAGGGCTTTGAACAGGATGGATTCTTCGGCATAATTCATTCTCAATCCAACTCTCATAGATGAATGTCTATGTGACTAAGTATAGGATTATATAGATGAATGTCAATATGTACGTTATATAGCCTGTGAGTAACTTTGTTGCGGGTAACCCAGCTGCTGATCTGATTTCCTGAGACTGGAAGTACAGCGGTCATGTGGCCCATTGAGACAAGAATCGGGAGATTTACAACCTCTTTTGTAGCTATTATTGTAGCTCATGGCAGAAATAGATGGTAAGTTGGGCATGAGAACGTGTGGGTAACATTAACCAGGGTAAACCCCTTCTGCTCCAGCCCTGCTAAGCAGAGAACCAATCATATCAGGATGATTGAGAGGCGAAGATACCCTACATCTTCGTCCAGAAGCGCATTCTGCATTATCCCAGCGAGTATTTACCGGAAAAAACAGCTGTCTCCTGCTCTTGCTTTTACCTTATCCTCTTTTTGTTTATCCGAAAGGGAGGGGGCCGCCGCCGTAGGCGGTGGGAGGGAGGCGGGAAAGCCTCCCTCTCCGTAGGGCCTGTCACAAGGACGCAAGCGATTGTGCCCCGCAGGGGTCGCGCGCCTTTTGCGCGAGAAAACTCGTCCTTTGAGTTTTCCACATGAGCGATTTAATGGTGCGGTAGACAGAGATCTGCATCATTCTGCGCCAGGGCTACCAGCTAACTTCACACCAGTCCATAGAGCGTTGGGTTGAGGTGGGCATGAGAACTAAGACAGATGAAGTTATCCAAGAACGAGGGACACATGATAATCGTCTTTGCGGTATTGGTTTATTTGACTTCCTCGCAGTCTCAAATCAAACCCCGTTTGATTTGATTTGAGCCGGCCCCAAAGAAGTTTAAGGGCAGTAGAGCGCTCCGTAGTATTTACCGGGTAGATGAGCGTTTAAGATGATTTTGCCAGAAGGCGGCTCCCAGCCTTCACCCGTGGCCTGTGGTATATCTGTGGCACTTTTAATGTTGTGCTTATCACGCCGCTCGCGCTCTTCTTTTGTGAGCCATCCGCAATAGACAGGGAAGATGAGTTCAAGACCAGAGGCGATGTGCGCCCTGATACGTGCCATCGCAATCGCCCCTCTCCTCGACCAGGAGCACCCCCAGACCTTCAGGCGTGCTGCATAGACCTTGGCGTTGGTGCCTTCCATCGTGCCAAGTGACGTGCGCCCATAGAGCCTTATCAGCGAGATGGCCTCTTTGGCGTCTTTAAGGAAGCAGGAATAGTCGTAGCTAAGTGATTTGTCGCAGGAGGCCACTATCCTTGTCAGTGGGCTGTGTCAAGCTTTTCGGACGCTTAAGCCGCTAAACCTAACTTAGCAGGCAATGGTTGAGCAGTATCAGCTTCAACCGGATTTAAAAAGGCCTCCATCTTCTCTGCCGGGATGCGGTAATCGATTGATGAGTGCCGCCTTTGGCGGTTGTAGAAAACCTCGATGTATTCCATAACCGCTGCTCTCGCCTCTGCCCTCGTGGCGAAATCCTGAGTGTAGTACATCTCATTTTTCAGCATTGAGAAAAAAGATTCGGCCACGGCGTTGTCATGACAGCTCCCTGTACGCCCGACCGAGAGGCGGACGCTGCGCTCGCTTACGTAATCCGAGTACTCTTTAGAGGTGTACTGGCTTCCGCGGTCTGAATGGAAAATCGCCCCTATCGCAACGAAGCCCTGCAAGACGGCAAGTCGCATGGCGCTGACCACAAGGGATGCCTCCATGTGGGTGGCCATCGACCAGCCCACCACCATGCGGGTGCACAGGTCGATGGCCACAGCCAGGTACAGCCAGCCTTCGCCGGTCTTGAGGTAGGTGATGTCGCCGACGAGCTTTGTTGTGGGCACCGGGGCGTTGAAGTCGCGCCTGATGAGGTCTGGGCGGGCCTCGGCGTCGGCTGCAGGGATCGTCGTGCGTTTCTTTGCGCGTGGCTGTATCCCGCTTATGCCCAGCTCACGCATGCATTTACGTACCCGGTAAAGCGTGACGGGTATGCCCTCGCCAATAAGATCCATATGGATGCGCTTGGCGCCGTGGCACTTCTTCTTGGCCTTCCAGATATCCAGTATCCTTTGCTTCAAGCCCAGCCAGGGGTCAGCTGACGGGTCAAGCTGCCTGCTTTCCCAGCTGTAATTCCCCGAGCGCGACACATCAAGCACTCTGGCCATCATCGTTATCTTGTAGTTTCCCTTCTCCGCATACATCAGCGCGTACCTTTCTTTCACTGACGGTCTTTCGTGTTATTGTCAACCCAAAAGTAGTCCACTGGATTAATCGAAAAGGGGGCCACTGCTTGTCAAAAAGTACACATGCGGATGGCCTTCCTGTGCACTATCTATCTGGCAATTCCCACTGATCTAGAAGAGCTTTCCAGTGAGGTACACAGGAAGGCCATCCGCATGTGTACTTTTTGAGCGCCTTGATGCGTATCAGATGCTCACTTGCCTCTCAAGCCATTCCTTGGTTTCCTTGAGCCTGTAACTGTCACCACTCATATCCAGTACATGGGCCTTATATGCCAATCTGTCGACCAAGGCACCGGTCAGCTTAGCGTCCCCGAACACCTCCTCCCATTCCTCGAAGACCAGATTCGTCGTGATGATCATAGACCCCATCTCATTTCTGTTCGAAAGCAGGTTGAAGAGGATCTCGTTTCCCTGTTTGTCGAATGAGACATAGCCTAGCTCGTCAATTATGACTAGCTCATAGCGCTCGAACTTCCTTTTATAGTAAGTGATCTCGTTTTTGCTCATAGCCTCCTTGAGTTCGATTACGAGGTTCGGGACATTGGTGAAGAGCACACGCTTGTCAGCCAGACCTGCTGCCACGCCAAGCGCTATGGCCAAATGCGTCTTGCCCCGACCTGGATTGCCTATGCAAATCACGTTTGCCTTGTCGTCGACGAACTTTAGGGTCATGAGGTCTTCTATCTCATCTCTTATCTCCTTGCTGTATTCTTCGAGGTCAAGGTCTTGCAGGTACTTCTTGAAGGGGAAGTGGGCATCCTTGAGCCTTTTTTGGAGGCGGTTGGACCTTCTGTTTTCTATCTCACGTTCGAAGATGTCAAGCAAGAAGTCCTTGTGGGAAATCTTCGTAGCCTTGGCCTCTTTGCAAAGTTCGTCGATGTTGGCTGCTATGTAGGACAGGTGCAGTTCTTGCGATATCTCCTTAGCTTGCATGTCTTGCACCCCCTCTTATGATGACCTCGCTGATGGAGGCAAGGCTGCGGCGGGTACTTGTAAGTACGTTTCTTGCGATCAGGGAAGGTGAGCTGGTGAAAGCCGTGGTGTCCTTCACCGCTGCTTCTAAAGCGATGACGATCTCAGGTATCGTTTTGTGCTTGTTGTCTATGAGCAGCTGGATGAAGCTTCTCGGGTCGTCTTGGAAGTGGTCATCATAGATGACCTTGAGCTCACGCTCGCACTTGAGGGCAGCTGCGTTTGAAAGTGCCCCGGGTTTCCGCATCAAGGTGTCGAGGTAGTGGAGGATATCAACCCTCAATTGCCCTTTGCCTTTGAGCCTCTTGTGCGAGCAGACCTTCTCCAGTGCCGAGTAGGCGATGATCTCTGTGGAATAGCTTTTGACTACCAACTTCTTGCCTACCAGGTAGTCAGGCACCGAGTAGAAGTTATTGTCAACGCGGATGAAGCTGTACTTGTCGACGGTATGCTCTGAGATGCTGGCCAGTTCCAGTGGGGGCCTTGCCGGCAGCAAGAGCTCCCTTTCCTCCTTGATGCGCGACGTCTCATTGGCCCGGGCCAGCACTTCGTGCAAGTGGGCTTGCGCATCTTCCAAACTATCGAAACGGTATTGTCTGGTGAATGCCTCTTTGCGGACCTCTTTGACGCTCGATTCTACGAAGCCCTTCTCGTTGCCGGCAAAACAGTTAGTTACGTTCACAGAAAAGCCATAGTAGATAGACATCTTCACGAGGTCACCATTGAGCTCCTTGTCGCTTCTGCCGATGAAGCGGTATACCACGTTTTTCATGTTGTCATAGACCACCTCGCGCCAGATGCCGCCAACCATCGCAAAGAAGCGCACGTGGGAGTCCAAGAAGACCTCCTTTTTCTGGTTATCGTAAAGATAGGCCCAGCGGAACTTCGAGGCAGGGGCTCCGAATACAGCCATATGGTAAGTTCCCTTGATGCCGTCTATAATCAAGGAGACTTCACCGAAGTCGTATTCGAGCCGGCTTGCGAGATCGTACTCTTGGCGGATGAACGCCTCGCGGGCCTGCTCCCTTTTCTTCCTGATATAGCTCCTGATGGTGGAGACCCCGATATCATGGTCTGCCTCCACTATCATCTTGTGTATCTCTGTCGTAGTCAGCATCTGCTTGTTGTTGGGCCCGAGTTCTCTTCTCTTCACCTCCTCTGCGACCAGTATCTCGTCTAGAAGCTTATCGATCTCAGTTGTGTATTTGATGGGCTTACGCTTCGACGAATCATAGCTTGGACCTTTGGTTATGTTTTCCTGGATCCCCCTTGTGTCACCTCCCATCGCCAGGAGTGTGAGTTGCTCCAGATAATCATTCCAATAGCGAGAAACGGTCTTCCTGCTGACTCCCATCTGGCGGGCGACCTCCCGATTGGACTTGCCTTCGTTCTTCAAGGTTATTATCGTGTGTTGCTGCATTATGTTAATCACTCCAATCATCACCTCCGGGTACATCTTTGCATACCCGAAGCCACTTTTGGGTGGACCCCTTTTCGATTGATATTGGCTGATTATTGGGGCAGTTTTAGATTAACGAATACATGCTGAGACGGCACGCCGATTTGCCCTCAGCCATTCTCTTCGATGACACTCCAGCATACAGGGAATTCAAAGGTGCAATGGCAGAGAGCTTTGTTGCCTGTGAACTAAAGAAGATGTACGGCAAACTGAAGGCTAAGGATCTCTACTATTGGACGACGGACGGCTCCAGGACAGCCGAAGTGGACTTTGTTGTGCAGGATGACAGCAAGCTCATTGTTCCGATTGTGGTTAAGGCGGGCACAGCCAGACATGCTCGTTCGCTATCGCAATATTGCAAAAAGTACAATCCCGATAAGTCCGTCTTGACGTCCCTTGACGAGATGACGAAAAGGATCCTGCCGCTGTATGCGTTCTGGAGATTTCGTGAGTGGATATCTGATGAACACCTGTAGCCGACTTCAGCTAATAGCATCGCTGCTTGAACAACTCTGTTTTACACTAGTCGTTAATCACCTCAAGGCCAAGTTGCTTTGCTCTTTCCATGTTTTTGCGCATTTTTGCCAGAGCCTCGGGTGAATGCCCTTCCCAGTCGGTGACTTCTGCGATGACACGTAAAGGTTCTCGCGTGCGGTATGACCTGGTTGGATTTCCTGGAAACTTCATGTCAGTTACATTTGGGTCATCGTCAATGCTGCCTGTTGGCTCGACGATGTAGACCCTGGCCTCTCCCTCACCAGAAGCCATTTCTGCAGCCAGAACAGCTACATCGATAAGCGCTGTAAGATATACGAAGTTCGCCTTTGTGTCTTCGTCATAATTCATGTTGAAGCCTGTTTGGATTAGACTCCCCACAGTAAATTCTGCCTTCGTGCCATGGTAGAGCGGGCCTGTTTCCTTTACATCTGTTCGTATGCCAACAGGCGTGAACTCCTTTGCTGCTTGATCCATGAGACCTTCTCCGGTCGCACGCAGCTTATCGAATGCTTGAGCAAATCCATTATCATCGTTATCCAAAGCTACACAACCTCTCTATCATTTGCGGCTTCCACCAGAATCCCAACAACCAGCAACCCCATATTGTGACATAAAACCCCAAGCTCTACTTGCTGGTCAGGTAGACCTTGTCTTTTGGTATCCGGATGTATAGTTCATCACCTTGCTTGGGTAGTCTCTCAGGCGCAACAGCCAATTTATCGACGCGCCAGAAAATATACTGGTCGAGACTCATGCTGTCGCCTGCGCTGATCACGTATGAGCTGTTCATGCTGTCGCCTGCGCTGATCACGTCAACGCTGTTCATTCTGTCGCTCGTGCTGATCTCATTCTCGCTTTTATTCGAGCCAGCACTATCGAGGATTCTCAAGATAGCCGTAAGGTCAAATCGGGAATCATTGACTTGGATGGCTTGGACTCTATGGAC
>WRHL01000090.1 GCA_009783245.1 Coriobacteriia bacterium | reverse complement strand
CCTGGTGTTCATCGACGAGGTACAAGAGTGTCCCGAGATAGTCACTTTCATTAAGTTCCTGGTTGATAAAGGCGAGTACGATTATATCCTCTCCGGCTCGTTGCTTGGGGTCGAGTTGGAGAGTATCAGATCCCAGCCGGTTGGTTATGTCAGCGAGTTGATGATGTATCCGTTGGATTTTGAGGAGTTCTGCCGGGCGGGGGGTCTTGGCGATGATGCGATGCAGCTTGCGAGTGCTTGTTTCAGCAGCAAGGAGGCGCTGCCCGATTTCCTCCATCAGCGTTTGACAAGCCTGTTCCGCCGATATCTACTTGTTGGTGGCATGCCGGATGCGGTTGTCGCCTTCTTTGAGAAGAACTCCATCGATCAGGTTCGCATTGCGCAGGACAATGTGATGGATTACTATGCGCGCGACATCAGCAAGTACGCGCCAAAAGACAGAAGACTGGTGATCAAGAACATCTTCGATTTGATTCCCAGCGAGCTTTCCAGCCAGAACAGGCGTTTCAAGCTCAGCTCCATCGAAAACGTCAACCGGTTCACCCAGGTTGAAGAAGAGTTCCTCTGGCTCACCAAGGCGAATGTCGCACTTGCCGCCTACAATACCAGAGCACCGATAAGCCCGCTGTTGCTCTCAGAGAACCACAGCCTCTTCAAACTGTTCCTCTCAGATGTGGGCCTGTTGACCAGCAGATTCCCAAAAGAGTCATTGCCCAGGCTTCTCGACGGAAAGCCAGCGAAGAATATGGGTGGGATCTACGAGAACTTTGTTGCTCAGGAGCTTGTCTCGCACGGGTTTGATCTGCGCTACTTCTCCAGTAGGAAGATCGGCGAGATCGATTTTCTCATCGAACGGAAAGGGGGCTCGATCATGGCTCTGGAGGTCAAGTCCGGTTCTGAGTATAAGTCGCATGCCGCCTTGAACAATGCGTTGGCAGTGAAGGAGTATGAGATATCTGAGTCGATGGTCCTCGCGGAGACAAACATCGAAACCCATGGCTCGGTGACCTACTTCCCTGCGTACCTTGTGTCAATGCTGATGAATGAGTGAGTGGAGGGTGACTGCAAAGAGATTTTCAAAGATAAGGGCCGAAGAATAGTACACTGGAGAGGCGTAAAATGAGCTACTACGTGAAACACCTTGCAGAGAGGGCGGTTTGATGAAGTACACAACTGCGGGCGAGTCCCACGGGCCGGCGCTGCTGGCCATTGTCAGCGGCGTTCCTGCTGGTATTGCCCTGAGCAGCGCGGCGATCAACAGCGAGCTTGCCCGGCGCCAGAGCGGCTACGGCCGGGGTGCACGCATGCAGATCGAGAACGATAAGGTCGAGATCCTCTCTGGTGTGCGTTTTGGCCGGACGCTGGGCTCACCCGTCGCCCTGCGTATCGCGAACCGTGACTGGGACAACTGGGCAGAGCGCATGGCGCAAGAAGGCAAGCCGCCTCGTGACCTGGCGCTGGAGCAGGCGCCACGCCCTGGTCACGCTGACCTGGCGGGCACGCAGAAGATAGGGTCGCGGGACTGCCGCGACGTGCTTGAGCGGGCCAGCGCCCGCGAGACGGCAACACGGGTTGCAGCCGGCGCCGTTGCCAAGGCCTATCTGGGCAACTTTGGCGTGGAGATAGGCTCCTATGTGACGCGGATAGGTGATGTGGAGCTGCCGGCTGCTGAGATCGCGCGCAAGAGCGGACTGTTCAGCGCCACCAAGGTGGAGGCGTCTGCGGTGCGTTGCCCGCATGAGGCGACCAGTGAGCAGATGGTGGCTGCGATTGACGCGGCACGTGAAGCGGGGGAGAGTTTGGGCGGCTGGTTTGTGGTTACGGCCACCGGGCTGGCGCCCGGCCTGGGCGGTTACGCAGAGGCTGGCGATAGGCTGACGGGCCGCATTGGCGGCGCGCTGCTCTCGATACCGGCCATCAAGGGTGTTGAGTTTGGCCTGGGCTTTGCCGCTGGCACGCTGCCCGGCAGCCAGGTGCATGACCCCATTGTGTACGTGGGCGAGAGCGACGCAAATGCATTTGGGCGCATACGGCGGGCGAGCAACAACGCCGGTGGCCTGGAGGGCGGCATGACTACAGGTGAGCCGCTTTTTGTGCGGGCCGCCATGAAGCCGATTCCCACCATGACACAGGCGCTGCAGACCATCGACCTGGTGACGCATGAGGCCGTAGAGGCCTCAAAGGAGCGCAGCGACATCTGCGCGATTCCGGCTGCGGCTGTGGTGGCCGAGGCCGAGCTTGCCCTGGCGCTGGCAGAGGCGTACCAGGACAAGTTCGGGCGTGACACGCTTGCTGATGCGCTGGCCTCCTTTGAAGCCTACGTGGCGAGGATCGCAACGCGCTGAATGGGCTGTGGGATAACTATGCAGAAACTTGCCGATCACATCATCTTCATCGGGTTCATGGGCTCAGGAAAGTCGAGTGTGGCACGGAGGCTAGCACGTTTTGAACGGATGAACTGCCTGGATATGGACACCTATATCGAACGTGAGGCCAAAATGAGCGTGTCGCAGATCTTCAAACTTGAGGGCGAGGAGGGTTTTCGCCTGAGAGAATGGGAATTCCTTCGCTCCATGTTAATCCGCGATCGAAGCATCCTGTCTTGCGGCGGAGGGGTTGTGGTGGAAGAAAACACCCGTGAGCTGCTTAAACAGTTGGGCACTGTGGTCTACCTCAAGGTGGATGCTGACGAGGCAGTCGCCCGTATCTCGCGTCCAGAGACCAGGCCATTGCTCTCTGGTGAGCGCTCCCCCACACAGATCCTGGCCTCGCGGCTCAGCCTCTATGAGGACGCGGCCGATCTTATCGTTGACACCAGTGGGTGCAGCATAAGCCAGGTGGTCGCACAGGTACAGCGCCTTCTACATGAAGCCGATAAACTGTGAATCACCCTGCCTTTCAAGGCATTTTTCACAACAATGTTGATTGACTGCAAATGGTCTGGTTTCTGCAACAATCCATGGGAGTACCATCAAATACAGAATGCTGCGTAGAGCGGTACTGCCTTGATGCCGTTATCGAAGGAGAAGTTCTTAGCGCTGATCCGCATTGCGAAGTGTGGGTTATTGGTGGACTGATAGACCCGTAGGCTTGGGGAGTCCACCCTTTTGCCTGCCTTGACTTCAATGGGAATGATTCCCTGGTCCGTTGTGAGAAGAAAATCGACTTCAGCGGTATTCTCGTTCTTCCAATAGAAGAGAGGTTTCCCAGAAGCACGTAATTGCCCTGCTACATAGTTCTCTGCGAGTGTTCCCTTTTGAGGGAACTCGTGGTCCAGCATTATTGTGCCTGCCTGTATGCCCAGAGCGTTACTGAGGAGGCCTGGGTCACTCAGGTACAGCTTGAAGAAACCTTCCTTCTGGTAGCCTTTGAGCGGTATTCCAGGCTTTTCCACCATGTGTGATTGAAAAACCATTCCGCTTGATACCAGCCAGTCCAAGGAGGAGGCGTAGTCCCTTCCCTTTGTCCCCTTTCTGATCTTCGCATACATGAACTTCTTACTTGCATTTGCCATTTGCGCAGGGACTGAGCGGTATATCGCTTCAATTCTTGCACTCTCTAAGGGAGTTATGATGTATTTATTCATATCACTCAGGTAAGCCAGCCTGATTTCGTCAAGGATTCTTGTGTTGAATAGAAGGACATCATTATCATTTTCGGTGAAATCTGCGATAGCCTCGGGCATTCCGCCAACATAAAGATAGCCCCGATACATTTTAAGCAGTTCTTCGTGCAAAGCTGATGCCATTCTTTCATTGGTTGCAAAACATGTCCTCACCTGTTCAGCGAGAAGCTCTTTTCCGCTTGCCCAGAGGAACTCTTCAAAATCCATAGGGAAAACAGAGAGCATATTCACTTTGCCGACTGGGAATGGTTTCCTGAAACGATTGATCTTGACCCCCAACAAGGATCCAGCGCAGATGATCTTATATTCAGTCTCTGATTCTGCAAAGAACTTACAGGCAGATACTATCTCTTCAGATACCTGCACTTCATCAAAGAAGATGATAGTGTTCTCAAAATCGATTTTATGGCCAACCAGCAATTCGAGCCTGTCGATCTTCTCTTGCGTGTTAATCTCCTCATTGAAAATGCTCACCACATCAGCGCGATCCTGTAGGTTGAATTCCAAGAAGCTGTTGAATTCAGATTTGCAGAATTGTTCGATAATGTACGTTTTCCCTACTTGCCTTGCTCCTGTAATGAGCAGGGGTTTGTCTGCACCCTTGTTCTTCCAGGCCAGCAAATCCTGGTAGACTTTCCGTTTCACCGATGACCTCTTCCATTGGGATGAATCGCGTGGTACGCACGTTTATCATAGAGTGAATTATAACATTAAGCACCAATTCCATAGAGAGAAGTTCAAAGAATTGCACCAAATCCATAGAGAGAAGTTCAAAGAATTGCACCAAATCCATAGCGTGACAACACTCTATGCGCTGGTTCTAAAGAAATACGTGTATAATATCTTTAGATTTGCGAGCTTGACTCAGGAGGTTGACAGGTATGCCAACTATTAAATCCAGCACAGATCTGCGAAACAGCTACAACGAGATCTCTACCTTTTGCCACGAAAGCCGAGAGCCTGTCTTCATTACAAAGAACGGAAGAGGCGACTTGGCGGTCATGAGTATCGAAACCTATGAGATGCTCAATAGCAAGCTTGAGCAGTACAGATTGCTTGATGACGATCATGCAGCGATTGCTGCGAGAGACTGAGTGAGGGAAGGACGTTATGGGAATCCAGCGTTTGAAGGTTGTCCTTGCTGAGGGCAAGGGCTATGACATACGGGTAGGCGCCGGGGTGCTTGCCGGGTTGGGCGGGCATCTGCGTGAGGTGACGAGGAGTGCGGGAGCCTCCCCAGCTGCCGCCGCCCCAGCTGCCGCCGAGGCTGCCACCGAGGTTGTCGCCGAGGCGGCCACCAAGGCCGTGGTCATCACCGACAGCAATGTGGGGCCGCTCTACCTGGACGCGGTGAGAGCTTCCTTGTCCGAGGCGGGCTTTGAAGCCTTTGACCTGACCATTCCCGCAGGTGAGGGCAGTAAGAACCTCGCTGTTGCCACCGAGCTCTGGGAGGCGCTGGCCCTGCTGGGCATTGGCCGCGGCGACCTGGTTGTGGGTCTGGGCGGCGGTGTTGTCTGCGACCTGGCGGGCTTTGTGGCCTCGACCTATATGCGCGGCATAGCCTGCGCGCTGGTCCCCACCAGCCTGCTTGCCATGGTCGATGCGTCGATCGGTGGCAAGACGGCGGTCAACCTTGCCGGCGGCAAGAACCTGGTGGGAACCTTCAGGCAGCCGGTCTATGTGGCTGTGGATATCGAGGCGCTGGCGACGCTTCCCGCCGCGGAGTGGGAGAACGGCTTTGCAGAGCTGGCCAAGTCAGCCTTGGTTGATGGGGGTGGGTTCTACCGCTGGTTGGTGGAGAACGCTGTCGGTCTGTGCGCCCACGATGAGGCGGTTGTGCAGCAGGCGATAGTCCAGGCCTTGACCTTCAAGGCGCGGGTGGTTGCCAGCGATGAGCTGGAGGCGGGCCCGCGGGAATGCCTGAACTACGGGCACACCTTTGCGCACGCGCTTGAGGCGCTCTCGGGCTACACGCTGTCGCACGGCCGCGCCGTTGCGGAGGGCATGCGCTTTGCCGCCCGCCTGGGCACGGAGGCCGCCACGGTAATGGGAGAGCTGGTGAACGAGCAGGACGGGCTTATCGTCAGCTTGGGCATAGAGCCAGTACGTGAGAGCTATGGCGCTGATGAGCTTTTCCAGCAGCTGTATGCGGATAAGAAAGTACGCGGCGGTGAGCTGCGTTTTGTGTTTGTCTGTGAGCCGGGGGAGTGGGAGGTCGCGGCGGTTGATCCGGACCTGGTGAAGATCTATCTGATCTATTGGGAGCAGGCGAAGGTGGCTGCTACGGCTGCTGCTGCGGCTGCTGCTGCGGCCGAGTAGGTGGAGGTGGCGCGATGAAGCTGCTGGTTTTGAACGGGCCGAACCTCAATCTGTTGGGGACGCGAGAGCCCAAGATCTATGGCACGATGACGCTGGATGCATTGCAGCGCGAGGTGGCGGAGTATGCGCTGGAGCTGAGCGAGCGGCGCGCTGCGCGCGCTGACGAGGGCGCCGAACCTGACAAAGGGGACGGTCCCTTTTGTCAAGTCGAGCTGTTCTTCTACCAGTCGAACCATGAGGGTATCCTGGTCGATACCATCCAGAACGCCCAGCGCAACTACCAGGGGATCATCTACAATCCGGCGGCGCACACGCATTACTCCATCGCGCTGCGGGACGCCATCGCCGCGATTTCCATCCCGGTGATCGAGGTGCATCTGACGGATATCACGGCGCGTGAGCCGTTTCGTGCGACGTCGGTGATGGCGGATGTCTGCGCGGGCCGCTGCCTGGGCAAAGGTGTGGAGTCCTACAAAGAAGCCGTCGACCTGCTGGTAGGGATCATCGATGGTCGTTAAGGACAGAATGGGGACGAGGGGCAAAGGGGACGGGATGGACGGTAAGTGTGTCAGGGGGTCGAGTGTGTCAGGCAAGTGTGTCAGGGGGTCGTATCTGTTGACACACTCTCTTGAGAGTGTGTCAACAGAT
>WRHL01000089.1 GCA_009783245.1 Coriobacteriia bacterium | reverse complement strand
CGCGGATCGCTTCCTCGCGGGGGAGGTTTGCGATCGAGCCTGTGAGGCGTTCGAGAAGCGGGGACGGGGCGCTGTGCCCGCGGAATGCGGTAATGAATCCGGCTATCAGCGCAAACATATGCGAGGACTCTATCGCGGCGGGCGTGCCGCATATCACGAGCGCTGTAAGCCCCTTGAACTTTTCCGCATAGAGGCCGGCAAGGATGCTGCCCATGCTGTGCCCGAACAGGATGCGGGGCAGGGCGCCGATCTTCTCTTCCGCAAGGGTAAAAAGACTGTCGATGTCCTTGATCGCGCAGTCAAACCCGCCGCCTTTCTTCGAGAATGAACCCAGGTGGGAGTGCACGCTGAGCCCGTGGCCTGCGTGGTCGTTTGCTACGACGCCAAGCCCGTGGGCGCAGAGGTGGCGCGCAAACGCGTCGTACCTGCCGCAGTGCTCGCTCATGCCGTGCGCCAGCTGGATGATCGCTGACGGGTTTTCCGGATACCAGGCCCTTGCAAAGATATCGCCTTCGCCGTTCGCCGCGGGGAACCGCCATTCTTCTTTTTTAATGTCCATGTTGCTCTCCTTTTTCGTTTCTTCTTATGGGTTCTTCTATGGTATCCCGTTGTATTGCGCTGCCATCTTGCTACGCGCTATTCTATACGAGCTTCAGCGTCTCTTCAAGGTCTGTAAGGATATCGTCGGTGCTTTCCAACCCTGTGGAAAAGCGTATGAGGCCGTCTGTGATACCGCTTGCCCGGCGCGCCTCCTCGGGGACGTACCAGTGCGTCATCGACGCGGGGTGCTGCACCAGGGTGTTGGCCTCGCCAAGCGACACGGCAAGCGCGCAGAGCTTCAGGTTGTCCATCAGCGTTACGCCGGCATTCATGCCGCCTTTGAGCTCGAAGGTCAGGAGGCCGCCGAACGCCGACATCTGTTTTTTGGCGGTCTCATGGCCGGGATGCGACGCCAGCCCCGGATAGTACACGCGCTCGATTTTCGGATGCCCGTCAAGATATTTTGCGACTGCCATGGCCATCTTGCAATGGCGTTCCATGCGCAGCTCCAGCGTCTTGAGGCCGCGCAGCATGAGGAATGAATTGAAAGGTGAGGCAGTGCCGCCGAGGTTTTTCAGGCCGACGTCCATGATGGTGTCGATGAGCCCGCGTGATCCTGTCAGGATGCCGCCCATCGCGTCGCCGTGGCCGCAGATGTACTTCGTCGATGAATGCATGACGATATCTATGCCCAGTTCTTTGGGGCGTGTAATGAATGGGGTGGAGAACGTGTTGTCAACCACGGTGATTGTGCCGCCGTTTGAGCCGCTGTCTTCTGCGCCACTGTCTTTTGCACCGTCACTGCCTGTTGCACCACCGTCTTTTGCACCGTCACCGCCTGTTGCGCCACTGTCTTTTGCGCCGTCACCGCCTGTTGCGCCACTGTCTTTTGCGCCGCCGCAGGCTTTCACGATGCCGGCGACCTCCGCGATGTCTATGACCTTCATCGTCGGGTTGCAGGGGGTTTCGAAAAAGACAAGGCGCGTATTCGGCCGCATGGCTGCGCGCAGCGCCTCGTAGTCGGTGAAATCCAGGAAGGTGGCCTCTACCCCGTATTTGGCGAGAAGGGTGGAAAAAAGGTAGTTCGTGGCTGAGTAGGTGGTGTCGTCGCAAACTACGTGGTCCCCGGATTTGAGGAGCGCCAGCGCAAGAGTCGATGTGGCAGCCGCCCCGGTCGCGAAAGGCAGGCCGGCTTCGCAGCCTTCGAGGCTTGCCATGGCCTTGCCGAGCTCGTTGTTGGTCGGGTTGGAGACGCGCGTATAGCAATCTCCGAATTCGGGCGAACGGCATGCCTCCGCACCCCCGGACACATTGTCAAACAGGTAGTTGTTGGTCATGTAGATCGGGATGCCCATTGAATTGTAGGCGGTGTCGACCTCGGTGCCGGCCCTTGCGGCCACCGTGCTCATTGAATAATCATATACTGTCATACTTCTTTCCTTTCTTTATCCCCATTGTCTCTTTATCCCCATTGTCTCCCACAACTAAGGGCGGCCTTACTAGATTTTCATCCCAAGTTCTGCACCGATTTTCCACTTGTGTACGATTTATTTGCATTTATATTCCATTAATACAAGATTTAGTTAGCGCATTTCCCTTATTGTGGGAAAATCGGCCTGTTTTAAGGTCAAAACGTGCGAAAAATCAAACACAACCGTAAAATCGGTGCAAAACGTAGGGTCAAAATCTAGCAGCCTGTTTCTCTCCTGCCGAAAAGGCCAAAGGCAGGGTTTTCGTGTTTGCCAACGGGCTGTTTTCATTCACCGGCCCCCATTATCCCGGCGAGGGTGCGGTCGATCGCGCCTGCGCAGCCGGCTAAGGATGGCATGCCCATCAGGATGTCTGTAATTTTTTCCTTGCAGCGCTCTTCCATTGAGGTGGCGCCCAGGGCGGCCCAGCGCTCATAGGTGTTTCTGTCTGTGACGCCGGGTGACCAGTTTTCTTTGTAGTGGTCAAGGGTGTGGTCGGCGGCCAGGAAGTTGCCCCCCGGACCCACGGCCTTGACGGCGTCTACGGCCATGGTTTCGCGCGTCAGGGGGATGCCGTCCATGATGCGCCGCAGCTGGCCTACGCTTTCATCGGCCATGACCAAAAGGTCGAATGAGAAGGTCAGGCCAAACTCAAGGTAGCCCAGGTCGTGGTTCAGGTTCGTCCCTGTTAGGCCGGCCATGAAGATATAGGTCGCGGCTTCGTTGATGGCCTGGGTGTCCGCGAGCTTGGATGCGCAGCAGCCGGCAAAGCCCCATGTCGGCAGGCTGTACAGGTTGCGCCCCAGCTCGCACAGGCCGGCCTGGGTCATCATGGCCTCAGGCGACGCATAGGAGGGTTGCATACTCACCATGTCGATATTCGACATGCCTGCCCCAAAGAGGAAGGGCGCACCCGGGCTGGTCAGTTGGTGGATGACCAGGCCGAACAGGGTCTCAGCAGCTGCGAGCGTCACTGCGCCTTCTGGTGTGACCGGGCCCGTTGCCCCGGCCATCATTCCGGGCGCATAGTTTGTTGGTATCAGGTTCTCTGCTGCGTATATCAGCTTGTCGATGGCATCAAAACTGTGGAGAAGGGGCGAGGAAGGCTCGGTGTAAAGCACAAAGCGCGGCCTTTGCCTCAACTCCTCATGCCCACCGGGAGCGATTGCTGCCGCCAGCTGCACAATGTCTTCGAGGCTCTGACGGCTGACTGCGACAACAACCTGAGGCTTTGAGGAGTACTTGATCAAGTTGGCATACTGTTGTTGGCACTGATGTTCGGGTTCGACCCCATCTATCATCCCCATGGACATGAGGAAGTCCACATTGGGCAAGGCATCTGATAACCTGACCGCATCGATCATGTCCTTCTCGGTAAAGACGCGTCGCTCCCCCGTGAAACTGTCGCGAAGGAATATGCAATCCGATCCCGTGCCAAAGTACGCATTTCGCCCAGAGAGGTCCATTGCCTGATTACCATCTCTGTCATAAACGAGTATCTCATTAGGGGTTGTCCTGAGCGCTCGTTCAACCATTCCTGCAGTAAGGTAGACCCGCTGCCCCTCAACCCTGGCTCCTGCATTTGCAAGAAGCGCAGCCGCTTCTTCATGATGCAGCTCACAACCCACTTCTTCCAAGATCTCCAACGCCCCTGCATGTATCATCTGCAGTTGCTCAGTAGAAAAGTATTCCAACGCAGAAAAGCAATTCAATCCCATGGCCATAGCGATACCTCCCAAAGGCATTGTAACAACTTACCCCCACATAATGAACCAGACGACAAGCTGGCGCATGATTGCGAAATCGCACGCAGGGAAGCCCAGCCTCAATACCAGCTGCTGAGTGCAATCAGCAATAGGCCGCAGAAGTAGATTATCAGGTGCACGCCTGAAGGCGATTTCCCGACAGGCGCAAAACTGTTCTTGCCCAAAAGCAGGTCCGAGAACACAAGCAGCACTGCACCCACTGCCATCAAGGCAACAGGAAGCGTGATGACTGGGCTTGCAAACAGAGCAAGCACCGCTTTGCTCGTCATGAAACCAAGTATGCTGGTATAGAGGACTAGCAGCGTCTTTGTGCGGCCAAGCTCCCATTTCTGCCTGATCATAATCACCTGTACACACGCCATAATAACAGCGGTAAGAACAAACTCTGGCCAGGAAACCCCATGCCTCAGGCAGAGGAAGACAATCAATAGAACATGCGTCAAGGCAAAACAAAGAATACCTACCGTGGATTTCCTTTCGTCCAACCGCATGAACTGAAGAAAGTAATCGCCAAATATCGCACATAACAAGGCTATGACGATAAGTACGCCCAAGGCATTGTTGTGGATTCCCCAAAAAGCAAACCCCAGCAATGCGCAGAGGGTACACAGCCCGCTCAGGGTCAGCTTGAGTACTGTCGCCTTGCGAAAAGCGCCCTTCTTCCTGGCGTGAAGATAGATTGGCAACAGCACCAGGAAGGGAACAACAAACAACACAGGATAATAACTCATGGTGTCTAGAGTGCTCCTTCAGGGGGAGGTTTCAGCTTGTGTATCTGGGAACCGGCGAGGCGCTCCAGCGCCTCGCATTTCTCCAGGGCGTCTGCAATGGATCCTCCGCAGACTAAAATCCCGTGGTTCTCCATGATGCAAGCCCTGTTGTCCTGGATGGCTTTAGTGACTCCCTGCGCGAGGCGCTTCGACCCAGGTAGGCCATACACAGCGACCGCAACGTCCCCGCCCAGGAGCTTCCTGTCGGCTTCATCCGCTATAACAAGCGGGCTGTGTGCGGCAGCAAAGACGCTGCCATTAACGGGGTGGGTATGGATGATACCGTGGACATCAGCCTTCGCTTTCAGGAGTTCTGCG
Source organism: Coriobacteriia bacterium (assembly GCA_009783245.1). Taxonomy (GTDB): domain Bacteria; phylum Actinomycetota; class Coriobacteriia; order Coriobacteriales; family UBA8131; genus WRHL01. Next base: position 1,968 of record WRHL01000089.1, on the reverse strand, counting down.
TGGATCATCTTCTCGGAGGTCGGCTTCAGCCTCCCCTCGTAAGCCAGGGTATGCATGTCCACCCGGACAATATCGTAGGGTGTCAGAAGGTCATACTCCAGTCCTGAGGGAGTGACCAACATGAACTGGTCATCCAACCGTGCAGAGATGTTCCCCCAGGTTCCCTGCACCAGGTTCCTCTCAAGCAGCTGCAAGCCTGCCTTGACCATTTCTTGGCGGGCAGCCATCTCGGGCGGTGCAATCTCGCGGGTGAAATCCTCCGGCGTTTGATGATTTGCCCTGCTTTCCATTTGGGAGTACTTCCGTTTGTAAACCTGATGCATGAGCCAGGCTTCGACACGGTTGATTGGCCTAGCCCCGCCAAAGGGCTGCGCCTCCCAGAATACCTTGGCTGACTTCTCCAGCACCAACAGTGCCGCCGTTACGTGAGCGGGGCTCGCTCCTGCCGCAAGTAGGCCAGCGCCCAACGTGTCACTCCTCACAAGGCAGGCGCCACTTTTTGTCACCGCCTTATGCAAGCTGGCCTCATCCGTCGCATCTACAACCCGCGCATACACACCGACAACCTGCGCCATATCATCCAGCACCGGCGGGATACGCTTGCAACCTTCTGCAACAGCAGAGCTGAAGGGCGACTCGGCCCAAATAACAATATGGGCCTGTGGGTTGCGTCTGAAGATTGCGTGAATCAGGCTGCTTGCACCCTTGAGCGCCTCGTTGTTTAATAGCAAGACGTCGTTATCCGTGATGTCTGATAAGGTCGCTTCAGGCCTTATCATCGCATACTGCTGATCAGCAACTCTTACAGCAATAACACTGTTTTCCAGTGCGATTCCATCATGCAATTTGAGTGCACAATCCCGGATTTTGGCAATGACCTGGTCATTCATGGCGCAGAACGTACTCACTCCCCTGCTAGGTAAGTAGGATCTCGCAAAGGAGCCTCTTGAAGCGTTGCGGCTCTTCAACCAATGGTCCATGTGCCGAGTTCTCAAACCAAACCAGCTCTTTTCTTGGGGCTTCAATACGGTCGAAATAATCCTGCACCAGGGAACTGGGGGTATTCTCGTCTCTAACGCCCTGGAAGATATGATACGGCATGGTGAATCGTAACTCCGTATCTCCCCTTGCAAAATCATGCTCCGCAATCACCGGCCAGACTTTTTCAAGGGTCAGTCGGTAGCCTTTCAGGATGCCCCAGGTATCACGCAGGCCGTATTCCGGGGAAAGCAGGATGCTCGAGACCATGGAGCCCACATAACTCTTACCATGGTTTATCAGGTGTCCGCCATATTTGCTCAAGATCTTGCGTTGTGCAATCAAACCATCTACAACAGGGGTATAGATGCCCTTGGCGGGAGGCCCTATCCGCTTAAGGATCGCAAGGCTTTTATCGTCATGTGCCTCTTGCGCGCAAGCCAGGGTATAGGCATAGGAGCGATCCTCGTTCTCGATCATATTGACCAATTGCCCTGAGCCAACATAGGCGGCGACGAGTTCTGGATAACGCAGCGCCAAAAGGGTCCCCAAGCCGGTACCCCAGCTCAATCCAAGTATGAAGGCTTTCTCCTGCTGGAAGCGTTTAGTAAGCCAACCTATAAGCTCCGCTGTATCGTCAATCATGCGGTCAATTGTCAGGTTCTCCACATTGGAGCCTGCATAAGAGCCGCCAGTCCCCCTCTGATCCCAGCCGACAAGCGTGAAGGAATCGCAGAGGTCAAGATCCGCCTTGCGGAGCGCACCGCGGTTGGGGATGCCTGGTCCACCATGAAGTACCAAAAGGATGGGCTTGGTTGTGTCTTTTGACCAGATATGTATCTTTTGCGGAAGCCCTCCCAAATCAACCTTCAGCTTCTTGTTGTATGCCCAATCCATCTGCTTTCCTCTCCTTGTAGCACTGCTTATCACTTGTCCGTTGAACACGTGTCACAACAATGGCAAAGCGCTACCAAAGAGCGGCACACCTTC
>WRHL01000088.1 GCA_009783245.1 Coriobacteriia bacterium | reverse complement strand
CGAGAAGAAGGAGTTCGGCTTCAGCTCGGACCCTGATGAGAAGACCTGGCTGGACAGCTCGGCCCTGTCGCACGCCGTGGTGAAAGTCAAGGAGATAAAGACCAAGATCCGCCCGGAGCTTACGGATGAATGGGTCAAGGAGAAGATCGAGTTCGACTCCGTGCAGGATTTCAGAGACAGGATAACCGACTCGATCAGGGCTCAGAAGCAGCAGCAGCTTGGCTCACTCAGAGCTCGCCTGGCCAGTGAGGAACTTGCCTCGCGCTTGCAGGGTGAGGCGCCTCAGATCCTTGTCAGCCAGACCGAGCAGGACATCTACCGCGATTTCTTCTCGTCATTACAGAAAAGCAACCAGACCTATGACGCCTTTTTGGCAAGCACCGGCCTGACACCGGAGACCTTCAGGGAGAACACCAAACAGCAGGCGATCGAGATCGCTTCTGAGGCGCTTTCGCTTGATGCATTTGCCCGTCACCTGGGCCTTGAGATCACCGACGAGGATATCCGTGAGGAGTTCGAGGCGAGCGGCGCGGAGGATCCCGCGACCCTGTACCAGCAGTGGAAGGATAACGGCCGCATCTCCGAGGTGCGCGACGGCTTGCTCAGGGTGAGGGCCTCTGAATATGTGATCGAGAACGCTGAGGTGTTCGAGCCGGGTAAGAAGCCGGCAGCAAAGAAGGCCGCCGCGAAGAAGAAGGCAGCTGCGAAGAAGGCTGATGCTGAGGAGAAGGCTGATGCTGAGGAGCCTGCCGTGAAGAAAGCGGCAGCAGCAAAGAAGCCAGCCGCCGAGAAGAAAGCGACAGCGGCAAAGAAGCCAGCCGCCGAGAAGGCTGAGAAGGCCGAGAAGGCCGAGAAGGCCGAGAAGGCCGCGGAGGCAGCTGAGAAGCCCAAAAAGGCAAAGAAAACCGAAGCCCCGGCTGAATAAGGTAGTAAGGAGTCCATCATGAGCCACGAGCAAACACGTTCCGCGTTGATCCCCTATGTCATTGAGCAGAGCCCTCGGGGTGAGCGCAGCTTTGATATCTATTCCCGCCTGCTCAACGACCGCATAGTCTTCCTTGGCGAGGCGATTGATGATCATGTCGCGAACACCGTGGTCGCGCAGCTGTTGCACCTGGAAAGCGACGACCCGGAGAAGGATATCTCCCTGTACATCAACTCGCCCGGCGGCGTGATCACCGCGGGTCTGGCGATCTATGACACCATGCAGTTCATCAAGTGCGACGTCTCGACCATCTGTATTGGCCAGGCAGCCTCCATGGCGGTGCCGCTGCTTGCGGCTGGCGCCAAGGGCAAGCGCTTCGCCCTGCCCAACTCCCGCATCATGATCCATCAACCCAGCGGCGGCGCCCAGGGGCAGCAGACCGAGATCGAGATCATGGCTAAGGAGATCCTCTATGTGCGCGAGCGCATCAACCAGATCCTTGCCGAGCACACCGGGCAAAGCCTTGAGAGGATCCACGATGACACGGAGCGCGACAACTTCATGTCCGCCGAGCAAGCCAAGGAGTATGGCATTGTCGACGAGATCTTCTATGCACGCGACATCAAGAAAGAGAAAAAGAGCGAGTAGGACATAGGGCTGATAAGGCGAGTAGGACATAGGGCTGATAAGGCGAGTAGGATATATGGCTGATAAGGCGAGTAGGATATATGGCAAACAAGAGCAGTAATTTTGGTTTTGGCGGAGGCTCCGGGGGCGGCTCTGGTGGCGGAGGCGACGATTTTGACGGCTACAGCGGCCGTTTCGATGGCTTTGACGACGTGCGTTGCAGCTTCTGCGGGAAAACCCAGGACATGGTGCGCAAGCTCATCGCCGGTCCCAATGTGTTCATCTGCGATGAGTGTGTCCAGCTCTGCGAGGAGATAATCGGGCACAACTTCGCCCAGGAGCGCCAGGATTCGGACTCAGACTCCGACTCAGACGAGAAACCCCTGTTGCTGGACAACCTGCCAACCCCGGCGGAGATCCACAAGGAGCTCTCGAAGTACGTGGTCGGCCAGGAGCATGCAAAGAAGGCGCTCTCGGTTGCCGTTTACAACCACTATAAACGGGTTGCGCTGGGTGTGGAGTCCACCGGCGACGAGGTGGAGCTTTCCAAAAGCAACATATTGCTGCTGGGCCCCACGGGCTGCGGCAAGACCCTGCTGGCACAGACACTTGCCCGCATTTTGCAGGTACCCTTTGCGATAGCGGACGCAACTGCGCTTACCGAGGCCGGCTACGTGGGCGAGGACGTGGAGAACATCCTGCTCAAGCTCATCACGGCGGCAGACTTCGAGATCGAGTCAGCGCAGATAGGCATCATCTACATCGATGAGATAGACAAGATAGCGCGCAAGGCCGAGAACCTCTCCATCACCCGCGACGTCTCGGGCGAGGGCGTCCAACAGGCGCTTTTGAAGATCATCGAGGGCACCGAAGCAGCGGTACCACCGCAGGGCGGCCGCAAGCATCCTCAGCAGGAACTCATCAGGATAGACACCACCAACATCCTGTTCATCCTGGGAGGCGCCTTTGTGGGCCTGGACAAGATCATCAGCGAACGCATTGGGAAGAAGGGCGTGGGCTTTGCGGCTGAGATAAAGAAACCGCACAGCCACCAGAGTTCCGAGATACTCGCGAAGGCACTGCCGGAGGACCTGAACCGCTACGGGATGATCCCCGAATTCGTCGGTCGCATCCCGGTGATCTGCAGCGTGGAGGAGCTCAGCGAGGACGACCTGGTCCGCATATTGACCGAGCCCAAGAACGCGCTGATCAAGCAGTACACACGCATGTTCTCCTTTGAGGACGTGGAGCTGACCTTCACGGATGCGGCGCTCAAGGCCATAGCCGCCGAGGCGGTGGACCGTGGCACCGGTGCGCGCGGCTTGCGATCGATATGCGAGTCGCTCCTGCTCGACACCATGTATGACCTGCCGGGCAACAGCACCATCTCGGAGGTTGTGGTCACCCCAGAGGCCGTACGCGGTGAGAGCAAACCCACCGTTGTGTATAGGAACAGCGGCAAGCTCAACAACAAGGTATCCGCGTAAACACCAGCTGAGGTGCATTGAGGTGCAAGTACCGATTATGGCGTAAACAACCATCCAGGGCGTAAACATCAGCAGGGATAACAAGAAAGAAGATGGCTTGTGACTGAACTGTCCAAGAACTACGAACATTCAGAGATAGAGGGCCGCCTGTTCAAGAGCTGGCTCGATGGGGCCTACTTTGGGCGCGACGCGGGAGGTTTTGCCGATAAGGACAAGGCGCCCTATACCCTGGTCATCCCACCACCCAACGTGACCGGCGTGCTGCACATGGGGCACGCGCTCAACAACACGCTGCAGGATATCCTGACGCGCAGGGCCCGCATGCAGGGGCATCCCACGCGCTGGATCCTGGGCACAGACCACGCTGGTATCGCCACCCAGAACAAGGTGGAGCAGAAGCTGGCCGATGAGGGCCTGACCCGTTTCGACGTGGGACGCGAGGCCTTTGTCCAGGCCTGCTGGGAGTGGCGGAGCAAATACGGTTCTACCATCATCGAGCAGCTCAAGGGTATGGGTTGCAGCTGTGATTACTCAGACGAGAAGTTCACCATGGATCCAGGTTACGTCACGGCGATCCGCAAGGTCTTTGTCGACTGGTTCCACCATGACCTGATATACAAGGGGCATCGCATCATCAACTGGTGCCCTCGGTGCACTACGGCCCTGGCTGATGACGAGGTGGCGCATGCTGATGAGACCGGGCACCTCTGGTACCTGCGATATCCGCTGGTCCAGCCCGTTGGCGATCTTTCCTACCTGGTTGTGGCCACCACGCGCCCGGAGACCATGCTGGGGGACACCGGCGTTGCCGTCAACCCGGCTGATGAACGCTACTCTGCCCTCATTGAGGCCGGCGCCCAGGTGCGCCTGCCCTTGATGGACCGCGTGATCCCTGTCTTCGCGGATGACTACGTCAGCGTGGACTTTGGCACCGGCGCCGTGAAGGTCACCCCTGCGCACGACCCCAATGACTTCGACATGGGCCAGCGTCATGGCCTGGAGCAGCTCAACGTCCTCACCGAGGGGGCTATGGTCAACGCCAACGGCGGGCGTTTTGCGGGCATGACCCGCGAGCAGGCCCGGGAGGCCGTTGTGGCCGCCTTTGAGGAGCTGGGGCTGCTCGACCACGTGGAGGCACACCAGCACGCGGTTGGCCACTGCTACCGCTGCGACACCACCATCGAACCCTGGCTCTCCGAGCAGTGGTTCGTCAAGATGAAGGTACTCGCCGAGCCCGCCATCAAGGCGGTGCGCACAGAACGGGTGGTATTCAACCCCCGGCGCTGGGAGAACGTCTACTTCCAGTGGATGGAGAACATCCGCGATTGGTGCATCTCGCGCCAGCTGTGGTGGGGTCACCGCATCCCGGTGTTCTACTGCGATGCCTGCGGTTGGAAGGACGCTCTGGAGGAGGACCTTGCCGTCTGTCCCACCTGCGGCGCGGCCCTGCGCCAGGACGAGGACGTGCTCGACACCTGGTTCAGCTCGCAGCTATGGCCCTTTGCCACCTATGGCTGGCCGGATGAGCCGGGCGAGGATACCGCCGCCAAAGAGCTTGCGGCTTACTATCCCACCCAGGTGCTTTCCACCGCACGCGACATCATCTTTTTATGGGTCGCACGCATGGTGATGAGCTCGCTGTACTTTTTGGACGGCGAGGTGCCCTTTGAGGACGTCATCATCCATCCCACGGTGCTCGACAAGCACGGCAACATCATGTCCAAGTCCCGCGGCAACGGCATCGACCCCCTGGAGCTCATAGATGAGTACGGGGCCGACTCCATGCGCTTTGGCCTCGCGCTGCAGGTCACGGGCTCGCAGGACCTCAAGTTCGACAAAGAGAAGGTCATGACCCTGGCGCGTAACTTCGCCACGAAGATATGGAACGCCTCGCGCTATGTGACCATGAACCTTGAGGACTTCGACCAAAGTGCTGCCATTGACGAGAAGACCGGCAGGGTGGCGCCCTTGGCTCTCACGGATGCCGACCGCTGGATCCTCTCGCGACTGGCCAGCCTGACCGCAGAGCTGGGCGAGGGACGTGAGGGCTATGAGTTCGGTGTTATCGCCCGCGCCCTGTACAGCTTCATCTGGAACGAGTTCTGCGACTGGTACATAGAGTTCTCCAAGGGACAGCTTGCCCTGGGCGGCGCCCAGCGCGCGGCGGCCCAGCGCAACCTGGTGTTTGTGCTGGACACCGTCCTGCGCCTGCTGCATCCCATGATGCCCTTCATCACCGAGGAGATATGGCAGTCCATCCCGCATGGTGACAGTCGGCCGTCGCTGATGGTGGCCGCCTGGCCCCAGGCGGCAGACTACGCCAGCCTTGCTGATGCAGAGGCAGAGCGCAGTGTTGACGCGCTTTGTGCAGTCATAGGCGCTGTGCGTGCAACGCAGGCGCGTTATGGCATCTCGCCCAAGCAGCCGCTTGCCGTTGTGGTGAAGACCACGGGCGAGCATGCTGCTCTCAACGCGGAGCTGCTTGCCCAGCAGCTGCCGCAGCTGCAGAGTCTGGTGCGGATACAGAGCTTTGAGGCAGCTGCCGATGCGGTAAAGCCTGCGCAGTCCTCCGTAACCATCGCGGCTGCGGTAGAGGTCTATGTGGTGCTTGACGGCCTGGTCGACTTTGAGGCAGAGCGCGACCGCCTTATCAAGGAGCGTGACAAGAAGACCGCTGAGCTGGCCAAGCTGGAGAAGAAGCTGGCAAACGAGGGGTTCATAGCCAAGGCTGACCCCGTGGTCATCGAGAAGACCAGGGCAGATGCCGCTGAGCTTGCGGCTGCGATAAGCCAGATAGAGCAGCAGCTGAGCGACCTGGATTGACCCAGGCAGGGCTGCTATGAGCCGCTATCAGGAAGCACTTTCCGTCCTGCAGGAAGCAGTCGCCTTTGGGATCGAGCCCTCACTTGAGGGTGTCACCGAGTTGATGCACTGGCTTGATGACCCGCAGCTTACCTATCCCTGTGTGCAAATCGCCGGTACCAATGGAAAATCATCTACGGCGCGCTTCACCGCGGCCTTTTTGCGCTCCCAGGGTAAAAAGGTAGGACTGTACACCTCGCCCCATCTGGTGGCATACCCGGAACGCATGGAAATAGACGGTGCGGTGGTTCCAGAAGAGCGCTTTGCAGAAGCTGTGCTCAGGGCGCAGCAGAAGGCCATGGAGGCTGTCCAGGCAGGCGCTATCTGGGGGACCACGGAGTTCGAGCTGCTCACTGCTGCCGCGTTCTGGCTATTTGCTGATGAAGCGGTAGATTTCTCGGTGCTCGAGGTGGGCCTGGGCGGTCGCTGGGATGCCACCAGCGTGGTCGACCCGCAGGTCGCCGTCATCACCGGTGTGGGCCTGGACCACTGTTCCATATTAGGCGACACCTTGGAGGAGATAGCCGCCGAGAAGGCAGCCATCATCAAGCCCGGCGCTGCGGTTGTATTGGGGCCGGGCACCGCCGAGACGCGTGAGGTCTTCCTCGCCCGCTGCGCTGAGGTGGGTATTGCATCGCCTGCTATCGTGTACGCTGAGGCTGAGACGGGCCTGTCCATGCAGCGGTTTCCCTCCTATCAGAAGCAGAACATCGCCTGCGCCCTGGCTGCTACTGAGGCAGCGCTGGGTTGCGAGCTTGACCTGGGCGCCATCCAAAAGGCGCTCGATACACTGAGCATCCCTGGGCGCTTCGAGCTCATCCGTGAGCAACCGCCCCTGCTGATAGACGCTGCGCACAACCCGCAGTCGGCGCAGGTCTTAGCTCAGGCGCTTATCGAAGCGGGTGTGACAAAGGGGACGGGTGTGACAAAGGGTGTGACAAAGGGGACGGGTGTGACAAAGGGGACGGTCCCTTTTGTCATGTTCTTTCTATTTCTACCATAGTACGCATCCTTTT
>WRHL01000087.1 GCA_009783245.1 Coriobacteriia bacterium | reverse complement strand
CAGATAGAGGGCCTGGTTGTCGACAAGGGCATCACCTTTGGCGACCTCAAAGGCACGCTCGAGTACTTCTGCAAGCAGGTTTTCGGCCCTGAGCGCAAGACCCGCTTCCGCCCGCACTTCTTCCCCTTCACCGAGCCCTCGGCAGAGGTCGACGTCAGCTGCGGCATCTGCAGCGGTGTCGGCTGCCGCTCCTGCGGCGGCACCGGCTGGCTCGAGATACTGGGCTGCGGCATGGTCGACCCCAACGTCTACGGCTTTGTGGGCATCGACCCCGAGGTCTACAGCGGCTTCGCCTTTGGCATGGGCGTCGAGCGCATCGCCTGCCTCAAATACAACGTCCCTGACCTGCGCATGCTGCTCGAGGGCGACATGCGCTTCCTCCGCCAATTCTAGGCAGCGGGATGGCAAAGCAGTGGACTGCAAAACGCCGGGGCGACCAAAAACCGCCTCAACCTGTTCAGACATGAGAGGAAACTAGCTTGAAGGTTTCAGTCAAATGGCTCAAAACCATGGTGGATGTCCCTGCTGACCTGCAGGAATTCACCCAAAAGCTCGACATGACCGGCACGGCGGTAGAAAGCGTAGAGCTCACCGGCGCCGCGTTCGAGAACATCGTCGTCGGCCAGATACTCACGCGCGACAAGCACCCAGACGCAGACAAGCTCTGGGTGACCACTGTCGACGTCGGACAAAACAACACTGACGATAAGGGCGCGCCCCAACCCCTGCAGATAGTCTGCGGTGCCCAGAACTTCGTCGCCGGCGACAAGGTCCCCGTCGCGCTGGTCGGCGCCACGCTGCCCGACGGCAACACCATCAAACGCGCCAAGATGCGCGGCATCGAGTCCTGCGGCATGAACTGCAGCGCCCGCGAGCTGGGCCTGGGCACCGACCACGCCGGCATCATGATCCTCGACCCACAGGCGCCTGTCGGCACCTCCTTTGCCAGCTTCCTTGACAGCGGCGACGCCATCATCGACCTGGAGATCACCCCCAACCGCCCTGACTGCATGAGCATGCTCGGCATCGCCCGCGAGGTCGGCGCCATCTATGAGAAACCCTTCAGCCTGGGGCGCGATATGCCTCACCCCCCGCAAGCAGAGCCCACAGACACGCTGGTCAGGGTCACCCTCGATGACCCCCAGCGTTGCCCGCGCTACACCGCCCGCGTCATCAAGGGCGTCACGGTGGGCCCCTCGCCGGACTGGCTCGCCCAGCGCGTCACCGCTGCGGGCGCCCGCTCCATCAACAATATAGTCGACGCCACCAACTACATCCTCTTCGAGCTGGGGCAGCCCCTGCACGCCTTCGACCTCGACACGTTGGCAAAAGACGCCAGCGGCAAGGCTCACATCATCGTGCGCCCCGCCCTCGATAACGAGAAGTTCACCACCTTAGATGGCATCGACCGCCTCCTGGACCGCGACATCACCTGCATCGTCGACGGCAACGCAGCAGGCGGCGCGGGAGCAACCGTCGCCCTGGCCGGCGTCATGGGCGGCCTCAACAGCGAGATAACAGAGGCCACCACAGACATCCTGCTGGAATCCGCAACCTTCTCCACCGCGCATACCAGCCGCACCTCCCGCAAGCTGCAACTCTTCAGCGAGTCATCAGCCCGCTTCGAGCGCGGTGTCGACGCGGCAACCTGCGACAGCTTCTCCGCCCGAGCAGCAGCCCTGATGGCTGAGGTCGGCGGGGGAGTGGTCTGCGAAGGCGTCGTCGACGTCTACCCCGCACCTGCTCAAACGCAACAGCTGACCCTGCGCATGCAGCGCCTCCAAGACTTCATGGGCGCCCCCATCACCGCCCAGGAGGCGCAGGCCATACTCACCAGGCTCGGCTGCGAGGTAACCCCCAGCAGCGAGGTGAGCTCCAGCAGCGAGGTGACCCCCAGCCCAGAAGGCCCCAACCCACAAAACCCAGACCTTCTCGTCATACCACCCAGCTTCCGCCCGGACCTCACCCGCGAGATCGACCTCTTTGAGGAAATCCTCCGCATTTGGGGCATGGACCGCATAGCGCCCACGCTGCCTGGCGGCAGGGACCGCATCGGTGAACGCACCGCAAACCAACAACGCCTCACAACCGTGGGCCGCGCGCTCAGGGCAAGCGGCCTCAATGAGACCATGACCTACGTCTTTGTCTCGCCGCGTGACAATGAAGTGCTCCAGATGCCCTTCCCAGACCACCAGCAACCGGTCGAGCTGATCAACCCCATGAACAGCGAGCAGGCCTTCATGCGCCGATCGATACTGCCCGGGCTGCTCCGCTCCGTTGCGTACAATCAGAACCATGGCGTCTCTGACGTGCATCTTTACGAGACCGGAGCCGTCTTCTATGCGGCTGAGGGGCGCAAACTTCCCAAGGAGCGTCAGATGCTCGCGGCCGTGCTGGCAGGCAGCTGGACCGCTGCCGGCTGGAACAGCCATGCCACAACCCTTAACTTCTTCGACGGCAAAGGTGTGGTGGAGAACCTGCTGCGCGAGCTCAACATCACCAAGATCCGCTTCAAGCCACTCGCCGCAGAAGAGGCTCCCTGGTTGCAACCCGGCCGCGCGGCAGAAGTACTTGCCGGCTCCAAGCACCTGGGTTGGCTGGGCGAGGTCCACCCACGGGTATGCGCAGCCTTTGAGGCCGCGGCGCCTGTGGTCGCCTGGGAGTTCGACCTCACGCTGCTGGTCGGCGCCGCCACTCCTGCGCGCCCCTACAAGGACGTGCCGCAATACCCCGCTGTGGACCTTGACCTGGCGCTGGTCGTCGACGAGGAGGTCCCTGCAGAAAAGCTCACGCAGGTCATCACCTCCGCCGCCGGCCCCCTCCTTGATGAGGTACGCCTCTTTGACGTGTACCGCGACGCGCAAAAGATAGGCGCCGGCAAGAAATCCATTGCCCTGGCCCTCTCATACCGTGCCCCTGACCGCACCCTGACCTTGGATGAGGTGGAGAAGCTCCACCAGAAGGTGCTCAACAAGGTCACCAGCGCCACCGGTGCCCAAGCCCGCACCTGAGCGCCGGATATGCTACAGATATGCTAAGGAAACGCGACAGACAACAACAACCCGGCAAGTCAGACAAGCCTGCCAGATCAGACAAGCCTGCCAGATCAGACAAGCCTGTCAGATCGGCCAAACTCAGCAAACCAGATGATCTCGGCAAGCCCCCCAAAGAACACAAGCCGGGCATCTTCGCCCGCACCATCAACGCCTGGTTCAACCGCATAATCGGTGCCGCCGCCGCAGGCTCCTTCAGCAAGCAGGAGGAGCTCTACGCTTCGCACCGCACCACCCGCGACTACGCGTGGAACACCGCAGCCGTCGCTACATGGGGCTTCGTCTTTCCCATACTGACCATCCTGGTCACCCAGCTGGTCGGCGCGGAGCAGGCCGGCATGTTCTCCATGGCCTTTGTTGTAGGCGCGCTACTTATGTTCGTGGGGAACTACGGTGTACGCACCTACCAGGTCTCCGACCTCCAGGAGACACATTCCTTCTCCGACTATCTGATCAACCGCTGGGTCACCAGCTTTGCGATGGTTGTCATAGGCCTGCTCTACTGCCTGATCCGCGGCTACGCCCCCGACATGTTCATGATCAGCATTGGCGTCTACCTCTACAAGATGATCGATGGCCTGGCCGACGTCTATGAGGGCCGCCTCCAGCAGATGGACAAGCTCTACCTGGGTGGCATCTCGCTGACCATACGCTCCTTCCTTGTGATCGTCGTCTTCGCAGCCACCCTCTTCATCACCCGCAACCTCGCGGCAGCCTGCATCGCCATGGCCATCGCAGCGGCCATCTCCTTCATCATCATCACCTTCCCCTTGGCCCTCCTGGAGACCCCCAAATCCCGCAAACACGACTTCTCCAGCATCAAAGCCCTCTTCAAGCAGTGTTTCCCGCTCTTCATCGCCCTGTTCGCCTTCGCGCTTATCGACGCCATGCCGCGCTTCATCATGGAGAGCACGCTCAGCTACCACAACCAGCTCTACTTCTATGTGGCCGGCTTCCCCGCCTCCGCCATCGTGCTCATCATCGGGTTCGTCTATAAACCACAGCTGCTGCGTATGGCCAGCCTCTGGGCCGATCCCAAACAGCACAAGAGGTTCAACCTGGTAGTCCTGGCCGTCATAGGCGCCATCATCCTGCTCTCTGTTGCCATGGTTTTTATTGTGGCAACCGTCGGCATCCCTGTCATGACCTTCCTCTACGGCATCAACTTCGAACCGCTCAGGGGGCTGTTCTACGTCATGGTGGCCACCGGCGGCGTCATGGCCGCCATCGACTTCCTCTACCAGGTCATCACGGTGCTCAGAAAACAGATGGCCGTCATGAAACTCTACCTCATCACCTTTGGCTTCGCGCTCTTCATACCCATCCTGCTGATAAGCTTCACCGGGCTGCCCGGCGCAGTCCTCAGTTACCTCATCATCATGAGCATCCTGTTGGTGCTCCTGGTGATGGAATTCTTCCGCATCCGTTTCGCCTTCGCGCGCGAAGTCGCAGCTGAAGAGGCACAGGAGAACAGACTACTGCGGCGCCAGAAGCGCCAGGACCGCGAGTAAGGAGCACGCACATGTCACAGGATACTGCCTGGAATGCAGATGGTTTCATCAACGAGCAGATCGGGTTGCTCCAAAGCCAGATCGGTAACAAACGCGTGTTGCTCGCGCTCTCAGGCGGTGTCGACTCCAGTGTGGTAGCCGCCCTGCTCATCCGTGCTGTGGGCGACCAGCTGGTCTGCGTGCATGTGAACCACGGCCTGCTCCGCAAAGGTGAGCCCGAGCAGGTAGTCAAAGTGTTCCGAGAAGAGCTTGGCGCCAACCTCATCTATGTTGACGCGGTCGACCGCTTCTTGGACAAGCTGGCCGGTGTTGCCGACCCTGAGGAGAAGCGCAAGATCATCGGTGCGGAGTTCATCCGCGTCTTTGAGGAGGAGGCACAGAAGCTTGAGGGCATCGACTTCCTCGCCCAGGGCACCATCTACCCTGACATCATCGAGTCCGGCACCAAGACCGACAAGCCCGTCAAGGCGCACCACAACGTTGGCGGTCTCCCTGATGACCTGCAGTTCGAGCTGGTGGAACCCCTCAAAACGCTTTACAAGCATGAGGTACGGGAAGTCGGGCGCGCCCTTGGCCTGCCCGAGAACCTGGTCGACCGTCAGCCATTCCCTGGCCCTGGCCTTGGCGTGCGCTGCCTGGGCGCCATAACCCGGGAGCGCCTGGAATGCGTGCGTGAGTCCGATGCCATCCTCCGCGAGGAGTTCGAGAAGGCCGGTCTTGCTGGCAAGGTCTGGCAGTACTACACTGCCGTCCCGGACTTCAAGTCAGTAGGCGTGCGCGATGGAGCACGCTCCTTTGAGTACCCCGTAATCCTTCGCGCCGTCAACACCCAAGATGCCATGACCGCCACCATCGAGCCTTTGGACTACGTCCTGCTCGAAAGGATAGTCACCCGCATCACCACCGAGGTCCCCCATATAAACCGCGTCCTCTACGACCTTACCCCCAAACCCCCCGCCACCATCGAGTGGGAGTAGCGCTAGGTGGTGTAAAACCGCTGGTAGATGCCGTATTTTGAAAACGTTGGTGTAAAAATGGTGTAAAAAGCTTTTTCACTCATTATCTGAGTTATCTGATTGCTCTGTTTGAGCCTCATCAGACCTCTGCGCTTTGCGATTCAGTCTGTCGATTCTCTTGTTGATATTCTTTCTTGCTTCGCCATAAGGAATCCAAATCTTGCGCTGCTCGATTCGGTCATACACTCGATCAATTACAACCTGCTTGCCACTTTTGATTGGCAGCTTCCTGAACTCTTCAACATATGCGGCATGTTCTTCTTTGATTATTTCAGCTATCCATTCTTTCTGCCTTTGTTTCAGGTGAGACCATTGCTTGTTTGTTTGCAGAAGCCTGCCATTTACCCACTCGTGGTTTTTCATGGCTTATACGCCCTTCCCACTCCCTAGTAAACCATTTGATTCTTGCCCTCTAAAAGGATTGACTAAGTCGGGATATCTTTCATACCACCAGCTTGGATTTTCTGTGTGGACTGGAATAATCCTTTTGGGACTCACTCTTGTGACTAATGCTTCGATAGCTTCTTCGTCGGCATCTCCGCTGTTATGGAGAGTGACTTGCTTGAGGCCAAGGTCATGGCTCAGCTTCAAGAATCTCTCAATCGCTGGCTTATCCTTGTATCCACTCCACATGGAATAAACCATCAAACCATCTGTAAAGTCCATTTTCTCCGATAGGCTTCTAAGCAGGCTGGTCATTGAGGCTCGGATGCAGAGGACGAAACGTCTCTCGGCGATCTCTGAGCGCCCTATCTTTTTTGTTCCATATACATCAAACGCCTTGAATCGAGGGCTGTCTGCCTCATAGTAGCGGTCGATGAATACGCGGACATCATCAAAGGAAGGGTTTGGGATTGATGGGGCGGCTGCCCGGGCTACTTCGGCCATGAATAGGTCTTCTATGAAGATGCGGTTGGAGCGCTTGGCGGCACGATACATGGTGACTATGCGGTCGATATTCGTTGTTGCCTGCAAGACAAAGACCGGCCCGGAATGGCTCTTGAACAATTTGACTGCTTTTTCCTCAAGGTCATGCTCGCTGATACTCGGCTTGCTTTTTGCTCCAAGGTTTGTGCCCTCGCAAATTAGGGTATCTACATGGTCGGGCAGACACTCCAATTCTTTATGAAAAGGCTTCCTTCCAGTTGCGCGGAAATCTCCGGAATAAAGAACTGACTCACCTTCAGCCTCGACAAGCAGCATATAGGCATCGAAGGCCGAGTGGTCGATGATGAAAGGGGTTATCCTCAAATCTCCAACAACGATAGGTTTCTTGTGCTGGTAGGTATTAGCGAAAAAGCCTAAGGGCTTACCCAAGTAGTCTGCCATAGCTTGCATGACAGCTAGTGCCTTCTTTCCTGCATACAGCGGGATATCCTTATGAATTGCCGACGCAAGCCCGATATGGTCTAGGTGGTTAT
>WRHL01000086.1 GCA_009783245.1 Coriobacteriia bacterium | reverse complement strand
CGTGGGAACCTACGCGCAGACCTCCAACTCCATGCACGTCTACGAGCAGAACCTCGAGATGTTCGCCGCCTTCGCAAGCCGCATCGCAAGCGAGCCCCTTGAGGCGCTCACCTACGACTACGAGGGCTTCTTCAAGCAGATGATGGACGACGAACGCGAGGGCATCTTAGAGGACTTCCGCCGCCAACGCGCCAAGCACGGCCTGGAGTAACACCGGGAATACCTCAATACATGACAAAGGGGGACGGTGCGTTTACCTCAATACATGACAAAGGGGGGCGGTACGATTTGGGACAGAAGGGACGGTACGATTTGTCCCACTTTTCACAGAAAAGTGGGACAAATCGTACCGTCCCTTCTGTCCCAACCCCGGGCTTGACCCGGGGCCTAGCCCAGCGGGATGGAACCACTGGAGTTGTCGTCGCAAGCTGACGTGGGCACTACGAGGGGAAGAGCGGCAGCTACTTTGCGTCACTACACTTCCCTTCTAATGCCGAGGCGGCGAAAGCCGCTGAGAAGCACGTGACGCTTATGCCAAGCGGGTGATAGTATCCAAAACCAAAGCATGCGAGACATCATCGGGGGTGATGACGGATACTTCACCCCAGGCCTCTGAAAAGCGCTCAACCGCCACAGAAAGCAGGTCTTTGCGCACAATAATAAGTGCGTGTTGATACAGCTCACGGCCCCCACTATCCAACAACTGGACTGCAGAAGTGAGGCCTTTGCCTTTTAGCAGCTCGAGTATCCCCAACTCATCAACAACGAGAAGAGCAACGCCCTTGCCGCTGATAGACGTGGCCAGTTCGTCGAAATGCCTATTGACCGCATGGATCGCCTCGTCAGGGATCACCCAACCAAGACCAGCTTGAGAGCTCTGCCAGTCTGCCCTGTCCGTGCCATCCTGCTCTACCAGATCCTGACGCTTAGCAAAGGAGAACCTCCTGCCATCTGGCAACAGCAAGGCTTCGATTCCCAGCTTCTCGTATCGATGACCCTCGCCCCCAGGCTCGCACCCTGGCTCGCCCCCAGACTTGCCCCCAGGCTCGCTTCCGAGCCCACCTTCAGGCTCAGACGTACGCCATACCCCAGGCGTCAACAGCCCATGACAGATGACCCCAAGACCCGCGATCTCATCGGCCAATCGCATGAGCCAACGCGTCTTTCCCGCCTGGATTTCTCCTGTCAAAATGAAGAGCATAGGTTCCTATCGCAGAATGTCTGATGGAACCACTATAGCAAATGACTGCTCAAATCCCGAATACAGCCCAAAGTCGGAACGGAGTTTTACTTTTTTTTCTGCTGTTTTCCCTGCTTATCGAGTATGTCTAATGCATTTTTCATTAGTTAAGATGCTTAAATCAAGTTGATTCTCCGCAAAGATGTACCTATACTTTCCTCACACATTCATTACAACTGATTGACAGCTTTTTTGCCGTTAGAGCCATACATGGCTCATGAAGAAGAGGGGGTCTGCGTGATTGCCGAAGACTTCGCGTCAGTTTCTTCCACCCTGGACACCACAACAACAGAAGGTTCCCCTGCAGGAACAACAGAAGCCCTGGATCCCACGCTGAACAACGAAGGCGTGGAAGAGGCCAAAGAGGAAGTAAGCCTGGCTATAGCCGACATCTCTAGGCGACATCAGGAGAAGGACTTGAGCGTCCTGGATTTTGAGGAGCGCGTCGATCATCTGAGAACCGTTGTTATCCGCAATCCAATGCACCGAGAGCTTTTCTACAAGACCCTCGCATACTGTCAGGAGCGCCACATCCTCCCCGAGGTGGAGGACTTCATCCAGTCGTGCCCTGAGTTCCTGAGCACGGCCCAAAGCCCCTACTATCTGTTGATGTTCCTCATCAAGGGTGGCGGAACAGAGGTTTTGGAGCTTGGCGAGGATGGGGAGCTCATCCTCCCCGAGGAAAAAGAGGGGCTGACTGAAGATGAGATCGACGACCTGGTTGTCGAGCTTGCCTTCGAGACCAACGAGTTTGGCAGGGCGCTTGTCGAGAAGATGAGCCCCAAGAACCGACTCCTTGAACTGCTCGACATCACCCCGGCGTATTTCGATACCTTCATCGAGGTGCTGGACTTCCTCACCGAGAAGCGCAGTATGGCGGACGTTGACTCGCTTCTCCGTGGACGTGACGTGCTTATGGCTGGACGGACTCAAGATGAGCGGCCTATCCAGCCAAGTGTTTTCATCGATAAATTGGAAAAGGCAGGAGGGATCTATTGGGAGAAAGGATGGATTATCACTGACGCAGGTAGGGAATTGCTGAATACACTTGAAGAAAGGAGATCGTAAGCGGAGTCTTTGAATCTTGAAAGGTAATAACTCCAGTATCGAGTTAGGAAAGGAGCACCTATGCAAGAACTCACTTTGACACGTCGTAGTTTTGTCAAGACTGCGACGCTTGCTGGTGCGGCTGTAGCCATGGGCACGCAGGTAGCTGGCGTCCTTGGCAAAGCCGACAAAGCATGGGCCGATGAGGCCAGTGAAACCAAGATGTACGTATCCACGTGCCACGGCTGTATCCAGGTATGCCCCTGCCGCGTGTACGTGAGAGACGGTATCGTCGTGAAGATCGAGGGGCATCCCATTTCGCCGGTAAGCCTGGGCAGCCTGTGCCTTAAGGGCTTAAGCCAGCTGCATACCTGCTACAGCCCCCGCCGCATCCTCTACCCCATAAAGCGCGCGGGCGACCGCGGCGCTGAGAACATGGTATGGGAGCGCATCAGCTGGGATGACGCCATTGAACTTGCCTCCACCAAGATAGCAGAGTCCATCGAGAAATACGGGACCTATTCCTTCTTCACCGCTGTTGGTGGCGGTGGCTCTTATTCGTTTGGACAGGCTTCCTCCATGGCGTTTGCGTTTGGGTCGCCAACCGTTTTCGAGCCGGGTTGCGCCCAGTGCTATCTGCCCCGTGTTGCCACAGCGGCCTACATGTACGGCGGTCAGGACCAGTCCATCGCCGACTGCGCGCTGCAGGAGTGCTTCAAGGGCCTCTCGCCGTATGAAGCCGCCAAGGGCGTCTCCCAGGACACTAAGGTATTGGTGATATGGGGCGCACAGCCTTCGGTCAGCCAGACGGCCCAGTCCGGCCGCGGTGTAGCCGAGCTTCGTGCCGCCGGTTGCAAGACTGTAGTTGTCGACCCCAATATGTCGCCTGACGCCGTCAAGGCGGACGTGTGGCTCAGGGTCAGGCCAGGCGCTGATGGCGCGCTGATCCTTGCCTGGTTCAGGTACATCATCGAGAAGAAGCTCTATAACGAGAAGTTCTGTCAAGAGTGGACCAATGTACCTTTTGTCATCGATTCCGCGACCAATCTGCCCTTCTACGCAAAAGAGGTCTTCCCGGACTTCGAGCAGACCACTCCGGCGGACACGCCTGCCTATGTCTGCTATGACCGCAAGACCAATTCGCTCAAGCCTCTGGAGTACGCCTCCAAGGACGTAGACCCAGAGCTCTTCTGGTCAGGTACGGTCAATGGCAAGACCTGCCGCACGGCTGGTCAGGTCTACAAGGACACAGCAGAGCCCTGGACCCTGCAGAAAGCAGAGGACATGTGCTGGATCCCCGCAGACGTAATCGAGAAGGGTATCCGGATCTACGCTGACGCCCCCATGGCCGGTATCGCCAACGGTGTGCCCACAGACATGATGCAGAATGCCTCGCAGGTCCCTCTGGGACTCATGGGCCTCGACATGATCATGGGTTACATCAACAAACCAGGCGCCGCCATGACGCAGCACACCAGGCCTCAGTGGGATGCTGAAGCGCTCAACTACCGTCCCATAGCAACAACGCCACAACCCCGCCCGACCAGGGCCGGCGGTGCAGCTGGATTCACCATCGGCATGACCGAGGAAGCCAATGCGGCGCGCGTTGCAGCCCTCCCCGAGGGAATGGGTCCCGGTACGGCAGGTAACTACTATGTGCAGGGCCAGATGATCCTTGACCGCCTGGGTATGAAGAACCACAAGGGTCTCTATCACTGGTCACATTCGCACATCCCCACAGTGCTTGAGGCCATCAAGACCGGTGTCCCCTACAAGCCCCGTGTCTGGTATGACTTCTCAGGGAACAAGATGGCTGTGATCGGCAATGCCGGATCATGGTACAACGCCTTCAACGAGATCGACTTCTGCATATGCCAGTATCCCAACATCACCTCCTTCCAGGCCGAGGTAGCCGACCTCATCTTCCCCATGATGGAGTGGCTTGAGGCCCCCATGGCATCAAGAAGCCAGTTGAACTACAACTTCCCCGAGACGCAAGTCATCCATCTGGGTGAGACCGTGTCCAACAACGTTGCGCCCCTCAAGGTACAGAACGCTACGGCTAAGAAGCTCAACGCGTATATCGCTGCTGGTAACAAGGTTGCTTTGGGCTACGATGGCACCAGTGTCGGCGCTGCCCCAGCGAATCCCTCCCAGAACAGCACCTCAGTGGGAGATGAGAAGCAGACTTCGAACAACGCCACCTACTATCATGAGCGCGACGAGAGCCAATACAAACTGCAATTCCCCGTTGGCGCAGGCGTTTCAGGCTGCTATGAGGAAGACGACCTCATCCTTGCTGCGGTCGCAGCCCGGTATGGGGCGCCCAACTATGAGGCCTTCCTCAATGACCACAAGTATCAGCAGCCCGACCTGAGCAACCCGGTCGACCCCAGGTTCGTTGTCGATCCCAAGGTCTTCTGGCAGTATGACCAGCATCTGGCGATGGCCGCTGATGGGCTACCTCGAGGCTTTTCGACTGAGTCACGCAAGTGCGAGGTATACTGCACGCTGCTCATCCAGATGGCTGCGACGGGTCATCCCTACATCTATCCGCGCAAGCAGCAACCGGTCGATGCCAGCATTGGTACAGAGGTCAAGGAGATCTTCCCGGGCTATGAGTTCGTTGGATCGTATTCACCCATCTGCCAGCACGTCGAGCCTGCTGAGTCCCCCATCGAGGGTATGCCGGGTTATGACCCCGAGTATCCGTTGACCCTGACCTCAGGCCGTGTGTACTACTTCCACCACGGCACCATGCGCCATGCGCCGTTTGTCCGCGAGCTCTGCCCGGTTCCGGATGTACGTATGCATCCCAAGACCGCCGAGAAGTACGGTCTCAAGCACATGGATTGGGTCGAGGTCACCTCACGTCGTGGCTCCACCAAGGGCCGTGTGTACGAGACAAGCAGTATGCACGAGAAGGTCATCTGGATGGAGCGTCATTGGAACCCCGAGTGCTTCGACAACTCGCAGAAGAACAAGACAGGCGGCTGGCGTGAGTGCAACGTCAATATGCTCACAAAGGGATCACCACCGTACAATGAGTTCTACGGTTCCATGACCAACCGCGGCTTCACGGTCAATGTCAAGAAGACCACCAAGCCACCCAATGTCTGGGTCGAGCCCAAGGAGTTCGAGCCCTTCATGCCGTATAACGCGAACCAGTATGTTCCTTCAGCCGGATCCGCGCTTGAGATGGAACAGACCCCGATAGTCGAATTCAGTGACTGGGACAGGGGGTAGACCATGGCACAGAAAAGAGCGCACGTAATAGACCTTGACAGGTGCTCAGGATGCGACTCATGCGTTGTCGCCTGCAAGTTCGAGAACAACGTAAGCCTCGGTCACTACTGGAACCGCGTGTTGGCGGTAGGGCCGACCGGCGAGTACCCCGACATCGAGATGTACTGGCTGCCTGTGGCATGCCAGCAATGCGAAAACGCCCCTTGCCTGGCAGTATGCCCAACGGGCGCATCGTATCGTGACACAGGAAACGACGTGGTCTTGATCGACAAGGAGAAGTGCATCGGCTGCTCGTATTGTCTGTACTCCTGCCCTTACGGCGTCCGCCAGCTCAACGAGGATTTAGGCGTCATGGAGAAGTGCACGCTTTGCGACCACCTCACCCATGACTCCGATGGCAACAAGAACATCGCGGACACCTTCGACCCGGCCCATGCAGTGCCGCCTTGCGTGCACAACTGCTCGACCGGCGCACGCTACTACGGTGACTTGAACAACCCCGCATCCGGGGCCGCGAAAGCGCTTGCGGCAGCGCAGGCGGCGGGCAAGGGGACCTTCACCTTGTCTGACCCCACCGGGGCCAAGCCTGCGACTACCTACATCCTCTCACCACATATCGCGTCGTGGAAGGAGCTGATATAAATGGGTATCGAATGGCCTTTGGTCCTTTTCACGATCTTTGCAGGAGCCGGTGCCGGCGTGCTCGCCTTTGCCGGCCTCGGTGAGTTTCTAGGCGCAGGGAAGAAGGCTCGCTTCATAGCGGCCATACTGGCCTTGGTGCTTTTGGTTGTGGGAGGCTGCCTGTCGCTTCTGCATCTGGGCAACCCCGCGAACTTCATGGCTGCGGCGACGAACCTCTTCTCGTTCTCGCCCATCTCACTTGAGCTCATCTTCTTGGGGCTTGGTGTGGTGGTGGCCATCATCTATCTGGTGCTCGTCAACCGCGAGTCCTCGGCATCCAAGGCATTGGGTGTGTGCGGCATGGTGGTAGGTATCGCCTTTTGCTATGCCTCCGGGCACGGCTACGAGGTCATCGACGTGCGTCCCGCCTGGTCGACGCCCGCCCTTACCTTCTCGTATGCCCTAAGCGCACTTGCCTTGGGCGGCTTTTTGTTCTTGGCCCTTGAGATGCTGTTCAAAGACGAGGCGGCTGCCATAAAGAAGATGGCCCTTGTCGTCTTGATAGTCGCTGTGCTAGAGACCATCTTGTACGTGGCCTACGGCGCGCTTGCCCCCTTAGGCGAGTCCGCCATGGTCTTTTGGGTGGGCGCGGTCATAGTGGGCGGCGTGGCCGCTGCTGTGGCCGGCGTGCTCGCCTGGATGAAGAACAACTCGTCCATGGCCTGGATAGGCCTGCTCACCGTGCTCATAGGCGCTATCGCCTTCCGCGCTGTGATGTGGCTTGCGGGCTCTACGGCGATCCCGAGCTTCTTCGACCTTGCTGGAAACAGCAGGGGGCTGTTCCCGTTCTAGTGACCTGACAGACCCAAGGGGCGTGCATCGCTGCGCGTCCCTTGGGGGATTTTCTACCCTGACTTGAATATAATGCTGGTATCCTTATGGACGGATACGCAATAGCGAAAGGAACCCTTCCTATGGCGACAAAAGCGGAGACGGCCACTATCGGTGCCCTCACCCAGGTGCTGCAGGGGCGCCGTGAATTCTATCTTGCCCTGGCGGGTTTCTATTTCAAGCCCTTGACGCAAGAGCAGATAGACACCATGGCTCAAACCGATTATTCACAGTTCGGCCTTGGTGAGCCGCTGCTCGAAGAAGGCTT
>WRHL01000085.1 GCA_009783245.1 Coriobacteriia bacterium | reverse complement strand
ACCTGAATATGACAAAGGGGACGGGGCGTTTTGGGACAAATCGTACCGTCCCCTTTGTCCCAAAACGCCCCGTCCCCTTTGTCACACGCCCCGTCCTTATCGTTAAACAGGTTGCAACTAGTGGACTGATGATAATAGTTGCAAAGTGATTCCAACCCCATAATGGAGGGTGCAGTAAATCAGGGCGTGCTCATCGGTTCTACGTGCGTTTTCCGTGCTTATAACTCGGTTCGCGCACCCATGATCAACTAATTCCAAATCGCGAAGGGAGGCAGCGCGTTATCGCGCGAAGAACTATGGCTAAACAGATTGTCTTGAAACCGGAGAAATGTGTGAATTGCCAGACCTGTGTGATGGTCTGCTCGTTCAAACATTTCGGAGAATTCAGCACCACGCTTGCCGCGGTCAGCGTCTTTGACTATGAAGAGGACGTTGTCACGGTTCCCGTGATGTGCCTGCAATGCGACGAGGCCTACTGCGTCAACATCTGCCCCACGGGCGCCATGCACCACAACGGCGAGGGCGTGTCCGAGGTGGATTACGACAAGTGCATAGGCTGCAAGCTCTGCATGCAGGTCTGCCCCTTTGGCAACATCAGCTTCTCGCCCAAGCAACGCAAGATCTTCAAGTGCGACCAGTGTGGCGGCGAGCCCGAGTGCGTCAAGCACTGCGCTGCCGGTGCGCTGCTGTTCGAGGACCCCGAGAACGATTCGGCACGGAAGAAGGCGGTCGCTGACAGCCTTAAGAACATGGTTGTAGAGGAGGTGGCCTGATGAATGCCTGGACCGGAACCATACTGAGGGTCAACCTCAAGGACAAGACCATTGTCAAGGAAGCTTTGAACACCAAGTGGGCGAATGACTATGTTGGTGCGCGAGGGTTGGGAAGCAAGTACCTGGTAGAGGAGATCGACCCCGCCATTGATGCGCTTGGCCCCAAGAACAGGCTCATCTACATGGCGGGTCCTCTGACCGGGACCTCCGCAGCAAGCAGCGGCCGCTTTGAGATCTGCGCAAAGGCGCCGCTCACCGGCACCATAGGCGCCGCGAACTCGGGCGGCTACTTTGGCCCTGAGCTCAAGTTCGCCGGCTATGACGGCATCATCTTCGAAGGCGTCAGCGCCAAGCCCGTCTACCTCTACATCAAGGACGACGTGGTGGAGCTGCGCGACGCCAGCGACCTGTGGGGCCTCAACGTCCACGAGACCACCGACGCACTGAATGAGCTGCTTGGCTCCAAGTTCCGCATCTCGACCATAGGCCAGGCCGGCGAGCGCATGAGCCTGTTCGCCTGTGTGAATAACGATAAGAACCGGGCCAACGGGCGCGGCGGCATGGGCGCAGTCATGGGCTCTAAGAAGCTCAAGGCTGTCGCGGTGCGCGGCACCGGCTCGGTCAAGGTTGCGCAGCCGGAGGCCTTCAACGAGGCCGTCTGTGACGCGCGCACCAAGCTGAGGGCGCATCCGGTATCTGGGGAAGGTCTGGCTGCGCTGGGCACCGAGGTTCTCGTGAACGTCATCAATGAAAGCGGCGCACTGCCGTTCAGGAACTTCAGGGATGGCGCCGTTGACCCCAACGCCGACGACTACTCCGGCGAGCGGCTGGCGGCCACCTACCTCATCAAGAACCGCGGCTGTTTTGCCTGCTCGATTGCCTGCGGGCGCGTGACGCGCGTGACCAACAGCCCTTATGCGAGCTTTGGTGAAGGCCCCGAGTATGAGGCCGGTTGGGCTTTTGGCGCCAGTTGCGGCGTCAACAACCTTGCCGCCATCTGCAAGGCGAACTTCCTGTGCAATGAATACGGATTAGACCCCATCACCATGGGCACCACCATCGCCTGCGCGATGGAGCTGGCCGAGATGGGCGCCATCCCGGAAGAGGACATCGGTTTTAAGCTGTTCTTTGGCGACGCGGACGCGATGGTCAGACTCACCGAGATGACTGGAAAGGGCGAGGGTTTTGGCCTGACGCTGGGTCAAGGCTCTTATCGCATGGCTGAGAAATACGGACATCCTGAACTATCGATGAGCACGAAAAAGCAGGAGATGCCCGCATATGACGGCCGTGCTATACAAGGTATGGGTCTTGAATACGCGACCTCCAACCGCGGCGGATGCCATGTTCGTGGCTATCTCACCTCGCCCGAAATCCTTGGCGTGCCGGTCAAGACCGACCCGCTTGTAACCGAGGGCAAGGGAGCCCTGCTCAAGCTCTTCCAGGACCTCACCGCCCTGGTCGACAGCAGTGGCATGTGCCTGTTCACCACCTTTGGCATCGGTCTTCCCGAGATTTCCGCGCAACTGCGCACGGCCATAGGCACCGATGAGTCCGATGAGGACTTCCTGCTGAAGGGCGAGCGTATCTGGAACCTTGAGAAACAGTTTAACATCGCGGCGGGCGTGGAGAAAGATACTTTGCCGCCCAGGTTGCTGCGCGATGAGCTCAAGCAGGGGCCGGCAACCGGTAAGGTCTGCGACCTTGCAACCATGCTCAAAGACTATTATGCTGAGCGTGGTTGGGACAAAGAGGGCGTGCCCACCAAGGATAAGTTGGCTGAACTCAGTTTGGGGTAGTCAGGGCTGCATGCAGATAAGGTACTTCGCAAACTACCGTACGATCACCGGGCGCCGCACTGAAGAAGTTGCGGCGCCCGCTACTATGCTCGCGCTGTTGGAGCAACTCTCTACCCGCTATGGCGCGGAGTTGCGCCGCTGGCTGCTTTCTGCTGACGGCTTGGCGAAGGGCGAGAACGCGGTGATCCTTTTGAATGGGCGACACATCGAGCACCTCGACGGGGTTGCCACCACGCTGAAGGAGGAGGACGTGGTCTCGCTGTTCCCGCTGGTGGCGGGCGGGTGACGTGACCGGGCAGGGCGCGGAAGAGAACCGCTATATCCGGCAGAGCACGCTGGCGCAGATAGGCACAAAGGGTCAGCGCCGCATAGGCCAGGCGCGGGTGGCCGTCATAGGGCTGGGGGCCCTGGGCTCCGTCAGCGCCGAGCTGCTCGCACGCGCCGGCGTGGGCTTTTTACGCATTGTGGACAAGGACTTCATCAGCCTGCACAACCTGCAGCGCACGCTTATGTATACCGAGCAGGACGCGGCGCAGTCCGAGTTCAAGGCCGTCGCGGCCAAGCGGCATCTTGCCGAGATCAACTCAGAGGTCGCCGTTGAGGCGCTGGTGCTGGATATAGACTCCTCCAACGTAGAGGCGCTTATCGCCGACGTGGATTATGTGGTGGATGCCACCGACAACTTCAAGATACGCTACCTGCTCAACGAAGCCTGCCACAAGCATGGCAAGACCTGGGTCTACACAGGGGTGCTGGCGGCCTTTGGCGCCACCATGGTCATCCCACCACAGGGTCCCTGCTTCCGCTGCCTCTCCCCCACTCCGCCAGGCTCGGGCAAGAACCTCACCTGCGTGGAGGTGGGTGTGCTCAGTTCCATCACCGTGACCATGGCCTCCATCGCAGTGGCCTCCGTTATCAAGCTTATTGTTGGTGGGGCGGACGCTGGTAGCGGGCCGGGCGCTGGTAGCGGGCCGGGCGCGGATAGCGGCCCAGGCGCTGCCAGCACAGCGGACGCGGTGCCAAAGCCAGGCGCGGCGCCAAAGCCAGGCGCAGCGCCAAAGCCAGGCGCGGCGCCAAAGCCAGGCGCGGCGCCAAAGCCAGGCGCCTACATAACCCTTGACCTCTGGAATATGAGCTATGATGAGCTGCACATACAGCAGAACCCAAACTGCCCCTGCTGCGTTAAAGAGGAGTACGAATACCTATGAGCCTGTTCGCAAACAAGAAACTGATAGTCATCTCTGGAGCAATCGCCTTGGTGGTAATCATCGGCGCAGGTGTTCTTGTCTATGCTGCTTCACACACAAACACATACCGCCCATTGGCCACAGGCCCCGCGTCTATGGAGACTGCAGCCTTGCCAAGCATTGATGCAAAACCACCAGAGGAGCCAGTTGCTCCCGTCTATCCCTTGACTGGCTTGCCCGCGCCGGACATGGCTTCCCGGCTCGTTCGACCTTTGTCGGTCAAGATCGAGAATGTCCCTGAAGTCAGACCGCAGCTGGGTATCAGCAGCGCTGATGTTGTCTATGAGACCGCGACTGAGGGTGGCATAACCCGATTCAATTGCATCTACCAATCAACGATCCCTGATGAGGTAGGGCCCATACGCAGCGCACGCAACTCTGATGTATCCCTGGTGCCCCAGTACGACGCACTGTTCTTTATCAGCGGCGCCAACAAGGTTGTGCTCTCTGAGATCGCCGCCGCTGGTCTGGCAGACATGTCCTACACCAGAGTCCCCGGCATCTATCATCGCGTGAGTTTCGCTGAGGCCCCTCACAACCTGTATCTCTACCTGGATGAGGTTTATGCCGTGGCCGAGAGCATTGGGTTGGAAACAACTGTAGACACGGTCCCTGAGCTGGAATTCCTTGCTGAGTTCCCACAGCATACGCCAGACGCCCAAACCATCACGGTTCCCTTCAGTGACTACTACGTAGCCCAGTGGAGCTGGAGTGCCGATGATCAGGTGTATTACCGATCCATGGACAGCAACACCACAGACGTCGATGGAACACCTGTTGTCGCCTCCAATGTGGTGGTGCTCTGGATCCCCTATGTGCCGTTGCCTCATGTCCTCGAAGGGCAGACTTTCGCAATCGATATGGCAGGTTCTGGAGACGCCAGTTTGTTCATCGCTGGCAAGCGTTATGATGGAACCTGGGAGAGCGACGGAGTGAGCCCACCACGCTTTAAGGATGCTGAGGGAAACAGTATCCTGCTGGCGCCTGGCAAAACCTGGTTTCAGGTGCTTGATATTGGACAGACCATACAGGTGTCATAGCAGACAAGGGATTGCATCGACACGATGAACAGAGGATAACCCAACACCTCAAGAAGGGTTTCCCTCGCTGAACTGGAAGGAATCGCTGAGCTCAGCCTTGTAGCCCCGGATGGAGAGGTAGTCATGGAACTTCTGAAACAACGTATCCGCCAAGACGGCATTGTCAAGACGGCAGACATCCTCAAGGTCGACAGCTTCCTCAACCACCAATGCGACATCACCCTGATAGAGGCAATCGCTACAGAGTTCAAGCGCCGATTCGCCAACAGGCCCATCAACAAGATCATGACCATCGAGGCCTCGGGCATCAGCATCGCCTGCCTGACCGCGCAGCAGTTCGGCGTGCCGCTGGTCTTCGCCAAGAAGGCCCAGAGTATCAACCTGGAAGGCGACGTCTTCACCGCCCGGGTCGAGAGCTTCACCCACCGCCGCGTCTTTGACGTCATCCTGTCCAAAAAGTACATCGGGCCCGAGGACCACGTCCTTATCGTAGACGATTTCCTGGCTTACGGCTGTGCGCTCTACGGCCTCATCGAGATAGCCGAGATGGCCCAAGCCACCATTGAGGGTATTGGCATTGTCATTGAGAAGGGCTTCCAGCAAGGCGGCAGGAGCCTGCGTGAACGCGGCTATCAGATCGAGTCGCTCGCAGTCATCGAAAGCATGGACCCTGCCACCAACACCGTCTTCTTTCAGTAAACGATAAGGGCGGGCGCCTACGGCGTGACCAGCTTGCTCCAGTCAAAGCGGAAGAACACCGGCAGCCCCTCTGACATCCTCTCCGTTGCCTCGCCGCGGATCAGCGGCAGCAGGTAGTCGATGGCCTCCTGTGTCACGTCCTTGCCGTCGGGCGTGATCCACTCCAGTGGGACCTTCTGCTCGACGTTCGCGATACCCACCAGCGGCGACTCCTGGTAGTACACAAGATAGGGGTCGTTCGAGGCCCGCTGGATGGAGATCATCACACCGCTTATGCCCTTCAGCGCGGCCTCTACCGCACGGTAGCCGCACTGGAAGGCTTCGGCCTGGTCTGTGGCGCTTGCGATGTGAGCGGCGGAGCGCTGCAGCGTGCTGAGCTGGATAGCGCGGATCTTCAGCTTGTCAAGCTTGATCTCCCGCTTGATCATCGCCTCAAGCGCGGTGGCCGCCCCGCCCAGGGTCTTGTGCCCGAACATGTCCTCAGCCGCGCCTGTCTCAGCAATATAGGAGCCGTCTGCCAGACGGATGCCCTCAGATATGGCGATGACTATCTGCTTCTCCGTCTCCAGGAGCGCAGCGACATCCGCAATGAAGGCGTCCGGGTCAAAGTCCACTTCTGGCAGGTAGATGAGGTGCGGTGCGGCAATGCCGCTACGCCGCGCAAGCGCGCTCGCCGCAGTCAGCCAACCGGCGTTGCGGCCCATGATCTCCAATATGGTGACTGCCGGAATGGGATAGACAATGGTGTCCAGGTGCACCTCTGCGGTGACCATCGCGACAAACTTGGCCGCGCTGCCAAAGCCCGGCGAATGATCCGTCACCGCCAGGTCGTTGTCTATGGTCTTGGGGATACCCACGGCCTTGATGTCGCTGCCCTTCTCCTTGAAATATGCAGCCAGCCGCGAGATGGAATCCATACTGTCGTTGCCGCCAATGAAGAAGAAATAACCAGCGTTGTACTCCTGAAGGATCGCCAGCACGTCATCAAAGACGGCAGGCTGACCCGCTGGCAGCTTGTAGCGGGCGGTGCCCAGCGCATGGGACGGTGTATGGATCAGCAGATCCAGGTCATCCGTGGACCTGATCTGCTCAGTGATATCGATCAGGCGCCGCTCCAAAAACCCCTGCAGGCCATTGACCGCGCCATAGATCCTGTCGATCTCCTCCGACGCCATCGCGCGTGAGATCGCGCCGGCCAGCGACGCGTTGATGACCGCCGACGGCCCGCCGCTCTGCGCGATAACCATATTCCTCCCAGCCATACTGCCCTCCTCAAAATCGCCCGAGCCTCAAAGGCCTGTACTGTTTTTCTTGCCAGGCACTATACTACGAGAAAACAGGAGAAAGTATGACACGAGAAGAAAAAGAGTTTCCCCGGCGGTCTTTCCTCGCGAGCGCAGGCATGGAAATCACCTGGTACGGCACCGCGACAATACGCCTGCGCATACAGGGGCTCGACCTTCTGTTCGACCCCTTTGTGCCGCTGCCCGGCGCTTCAAGCGCACTGCCTGTTGAGCGTCTCCTACCAGCGCCCCACGTACTCATCACCCACGGACACCTCGATCACCTGTGCAGCGTGCCGGAGCTGGTGCGCCTGGGAGCCCAGCAGGTCTTCGCGACCGCAACCCCCTGCGCAAGCCTCAGCAAGAAAGGCGTACCACCACAGGCGCTGAACCGCATCGAACCAGGTGACACGCTGAAGTGGGACAAAGGGGACGGTTCAGGAGGGTGGACAGGGGTACGTATAATTCGTCCATTATTAATGAAAAATGGACGA
>WRHL01000084.1 GCA_009783245.1 Coriobacteriia bacterium | reverse complement strand
AAAACCGCACACGTGTCGGCTAGGTTGCCACGCTGCGCCGCGTTTGGCGGCTCTGCTCGCAATGACGGAGGGGTTTGCTCACCCACCAGTTGTTGCGTCCTCTGCACTTCCTACCAATACGGAGCCAGCGAAGCTGGCGACAAGCGACGGCCGCGCAGCGGCCGGAGCGGCACTATTCGCAATGACGGGGAGGCAGAAGGAACCGCAAGTGGGTGCGTCAGTTGTGTCTGGGCGGGGGCGTTTCCCTGACATAATGAGTGGATGCGTCAGCTGTTCAGTAGGGGCGGGAGATCAGAGGGCCATGTGTTCCATGAACAGGTCGCTGAAGAGGGGATGGGTCGCGAGATTGATCTCCTGGGCGTTGGCGATCCTTGCAGGCACTTCAAGACGCAATGATTCATCCATACAGAGCTTGACCGCCCCATTGAGGCTGCTGTTCCCCACGGGAATGACCCGTCCGCTGAAGCTCTCAGGCAAAAGACCGGTAGCAAGCGCGCTTTGAGGATTGAGGCTTTGTCCAAACCCCCCAGCCAGGTATACCTTCCTTGGCAACTCGCCACCCATCTCTCTGCAGATGACCTCGATTCCCGATCTTATAGCGCTTTTGGCCAGCTGGAACTGCCTGACATCCTTTTGGGTGAAGAAGACCGGGCTGGCACCAGTCTGTCTGTCTGGTTGTAGCAGTACAACACGGCCGTCCTTGCACTTCTCAGTCATGAAACCGGTGGAGTCGACGAAACCCTGTTGGAGAAGCACGGCCATGAGGTCGAGCAGACCGGAGCCGCAGATGCCAATAGCGGGCACGGCGCCAATGGTCTGGTAACAAAACCCACCATCAACGTAGGTGACCGAAGAGATGGCGCCAGGGATACTGCCCATGCCACACTCTATGCAACTGCCCTCAAAGGCAGGCCCCGCTGCGGTTGCCGTACAGAGCAGCCTGTCGCCCCGCTTGAAGACGATCTCTCCATTGGTACCCATATCCATGAGGATGAAATCATCCTCATCTCCCAACAGGCAGAGGCCAGAAGTCAGATCACCCCCCACAAAGGCAGAGATGAAGGGCAACAGCACACAGTCGCAGAGGAGGGTTTGCGTATGGAACAACTCCTCATAGGGATATGAGGCCCTGAGTGTGAACTTTGGGGCAAAGGGCGCTGTGCCCAGCGATCTACAGGGCAGGTTGAGCAACAGGTAGGACATGGCCGTATTGCCGGCTATTACTACGCGCGCCACCTGGCTGCCCGGTATGCGGCGCTCTGTGAGCAGTCCCGCTATCAGGGCGTCCAGTTGCGAGGTAATCAGGTGCGAGAGCTTGGAGGCATCATCTATGGCCCCGTTGATACGGGAGATGACA
Source organism: Coriobacteriia bacterium (assembly GCA_009783245.1). Lineage (GTDB taxonomy): Bacteria > Actinomycetota > Coriobacteriia > Coriobacteriales > UBA8131 > WRHL01. Next base: position 6,099 of record WRHL01000084.1, on the reverse strand, counting down.
TCTGCCCCATAGAGCTGTTGCTCATTAAGCTGGGCAAAGGAGCCAAGCTCCCTTCCAGAGCTAAGGTCCACCAGCTTACCGGCCAGCGTTGTGGTTCCCAGGTCGATTGCAAACGCGTAGGAGCCTTGGGGGTTGGATACAGCCTCCTCACGTGTGGCAGCTCGTCTTTGCGGTCCGCTTCCCTCGACTCCTGCTGGATAGTCGGGCCCATCAGCTATCACGGCAGTGGGGAGGACTACCTCTATATCCTCGGTGAGATAGGTTAAGCAGGCCAGGGCTTTGTTTCCGTTGACGTTTACCCTGCAACGCCCGCAGTTTCCAATGCCGCCGCAGTCAGACTGCAGGGGGATATGCGCCCCACGCAGAACTTCAAGAAGGTTGTCGCCCTGGGCGGCCTTTATGGTGCGACCCAAAGCAGGGAAACTGACGTATAGAGAGCTCACGGTATTACCTACTCCTGACGTTTCTTATGTCTGTACCTGCTATTATGATACTGCACGTTTAACTATTTTACTGCTGCTGCAGAGCTACCTACGGCAGGCGTAGCGTATACTACGGCAGCAAATATTACTATTGAAAGTATCAATTCTACTGAAAATGAAGGAACATGCATGATTGAGCGCTATACGCGTAAAGAGATGGGCGAGATCTTCTCGCTGCAGAACAAATTCAGCCTTTGGAAAGAAATCGAGGTCCTTGCGTGCGAAGCGCAGGCTGAGCTTGGCGTCATAGGCATCACCAAAGAGGAAGCCGCCTGGATACGTGACCATGCCAGCTTTGAGCTCTCTCGGATCGATGAGATCGAGAGAGAGACCAACCACGATGTCATAGCCTTCCTTACAAACATGGCTGAGCATATCGATAGGAATCTACCTGACGATAAACCCAAGCCCTCCCGCTGGGTGCACTATGCCATGACTTCAAGCGATTTAGGTGATACAGCACTGTGCTACCAGCTTACCCAGGCGTCCGAGCTGATCCTCAAGGCTATCCGTACACTCGGCGGCACAGCGAGAGACCGTGCGTTCGAGTTCGAGAAGACGCTTTGCGTAGGTCGCACCCACGGTATACACGCCGAACCCATGACCTTTGGCATGAAGTTCGCCAGCTGGGCCTGGGCCCTCAAGCGCTGCGAGGAGCGCCTCCTGCAAGCCCGCGCGGCCATTGCTGTGGGGGCGATCAGTGGGGCGGTAGGAAGCTATTCCAGCATCGACCCCTTTGTGGAAGCATATGTGTGCGATAAGCTTGGACTGAAGCCAGACCCTCTCTCCACCCAAGTTGTGGCGCGTGACCGTCATGCCCAGCTTGCCTCGGCACTGGCTGTGGCTGCGGCCACGCTCGAGCAGATCGCCACCGAGATCCGCGCCTTGCAGAAGACGGATACGCTCGAGGCTGAGGAGCCCTTTGCAAAAGGGCAGAAAGGCTCTTCTGCCATGCCACACAAGCGCAATCCCATCATATGTGAGCGGGTCTGTGGCCTGGCACGGGTGATCAAGGCAAACGCGCAAGTCAGTCTTGACAATGTCGCTCTCTGGCATGAACGGGACATCTCCCACAGCGGCGCTGAGCGGGTGGCGCTCACAGACAGTTTCATCGCACTGGACTACATATTCGCAAAGATGCAAAGGGTGGTAGAAGGGCTTATCGTTTATCCCGAGAACTGCAGGGCTAACCTGGAGCGGACCCGGGGGCTCATCTATTCGAGCAAGGTCCTGCTCGCCCTTGTCGACACTGGCATTACCCGTGAGGATGCTTATAATATTGTCAAACAGAATGCAATGGCCGTCTGGGAGGATATCCAGAGGGCGCAGGGGGGCTTGAGCTTCAGGGAGCGGATCGAAGAGGATCCGGAGGCCAGGCTTGGGCACAAGCAGCTCGATCAGATCTTCGACCCCTGGAATTTCCTGAAGCACAGCCGTATCCTGTTCGAACGTCTCAGGGAATTGGAATTCTAACGTGAACCCAGTCATGATCATCCCTACCTACGTAGGGAGCAAAAGGAAGACAACAAGCTACAACGTGGTAGCGACCTATGACCATGCAACGCCCTTGACCCACCAGGGCGAGCTTCCCCGTTGCTTGGCTTCGATACGGGACAACGGCATCGATGTCCCTATCATCTTGCTGGTGGTATCGGAGACCGGTATCGAACGTGATGCATCCGCCAAGGTGCGGGAGATCGCATTCGCTTTCAGCGAGACCCTTGATATCAGGGTTGTGGATTCAGAGATGGTCGCCCAGTTCCACATGCGAGCAGAGCAGCTGGGGATAGCCGGTATCAAGGAGGGGATCTCTCTGATTGGCTATGGGGCGATGCGCAACCTCGGCTTGATAATCGCGGCGACCCTTGATTACACGGAGCTTATCTTCATCGATGATGATGAGGTCATAACGCATGACGATTTCCTTGAGCGAGCCCTCTATGGCTTGGGGAAGCTCTCCCAGAAGGGGATACCGGTCCTGGTTAAGTCAGGCTTCTTTGTCGATCGCAGGGGCCAGTGGCAGTCAAAACAGAGTAATGCCTGGTACAACCGCTCCTGGGAGCAGGGCGTACTATTCAATAAATGGATAACCAAGGCCATGAGCGCCCCTCGGCTGAGTCGCTCTAACCTCTTGAACGGCGGGATAATGGCGATCCACAGGGAAGCCTTCAGAAGGGTCAGTTTCGACCCCTGGATCCCGCGAGGTGAGGACCTCGACTACCTGCTCAACGTGCGCATGTATGGCGGGGGAGTCTGGTTTGACAACCAATGGTCGATCCTTCATCTGCCTCCCACAGAACGCAATGAGTCCCAGCGCTTCAAGCAGGATATCTACCGGTGGATCTATGAGCATCGCAAGCTGGAGTTCTCCAAGACACAGATCGACCTCCTGCAGATCCAACCGCATACGCTTGACCCGTATCCCGGGCCGTTTTTAGAGAACTCGATCACCTCGCGGGTCTTCACCACGGCGCTGCTCAGGACGGTTGGGCGCCCCAACGACCGGCAGGGGTATTTCAAGGCAGCCCAGGCGGCAAGACGAGAAGCCCGTGCCTATGCTGAGATGTTCTGTTCCAAGTACTTCGAGTTCCAGCTTGGTTGGTCGCAGATCCTGGCTACCCTGGAGGTCGACTCACGCCTGAAGGCCCTGTTCAGTGACGCTTCAAGGGTGTCTTCCATGGAGCCAGTAGACTACGAAAGCGTCATGCTTGAAAGCTCGAATCCTCTCTATGTCCCTCCTCTTCCCTCTGAGCGAGAGCAGGAGCGGACACGGGCATTGCAGCCGGCCGCACAGGCTCCACAGCAAGCTCAGGCAGCGCCAGTCTCGTCATCGATTCCTGCTATGCAGGGTGCGCCAGGGCTTTCAGAGGGCGCCAAGCCGGAGATCTTCGACTTTGAACTTGATCTTGAGTCACTGGGAATCGATATCGATACGGATCCCGCTTAGCCGATCGATCCATGACCACACTCCTTTTCATACTGATTGCCCTGCTTGGGCTGCTCATTGGGATTCTCTCGGGGATATTCGGTATAGGTGGTGGGATCATGATCATCCCAGCCTTGAACCTGGTCTTTAACCTCTCACCGCTGACCTCGGCAGCGACCTCATTGTTTGTTGTGGCTCCTACCGCGATCTCAGGGACCTATCGCCATCTCCGTCAAGGTAAGATAGATGTCAGAGCAGCCCTGTTCATTGGGCTTTCAGGCGCTTGCGCCTCAACGGTCAGCTCATTCTTTTCTGGGCAGATTCCCGGGATAATCATAATCGTCATAGCAGCCTGCCTCATCATCTACTGTGCGGGTACGATAATCCACAATGCCTTGAGACCCGGCGGAGATGAAGATGGAGATCCCAAAAGAAGCAGATTCAAGTCTAAGCCGGGCCTCGCTGTTGCGCGTATAGCCCTGGGCCTCTTTGCCGGAGCCATGTCCGGTATTGTTGGACTGGGAGGAGGCTTCATCATCATCCCCATCGCAGTCTCGCTTTTGGGGTATACCTTCAAGCAGGCGACAGCAGTATCCCTGTTCTCAGTAGGTATAATCGCTCTGCCGGGAATCATCATGCATGCTCTGCTAGGCCATGTTGCGTATCTTTATGGTCTTGCCCTCATGCTAGGCACGATTCCTGGTGCTAATATAGGAGTCCGCATGGCGGCAAAGATTCCCGAGAAACCACTCGGCCTGGCCTTCAGCGCCTTGCTTATCATTTCTGGAGTCATGCTGGTTATCAATCAGGTTCTGTTGGATATCTAAGAAGGTTCGACCGTGACCCGCCAACTCTCTCTTATCGAAGGTATTCTCATCGGTGTGATCGTCTTATTGTCAGTCACTGTGGTCCTCTCGGTGCTGGCCGCTGCCCACTGGGCGATCGTCGTTGTCTGCGTGGCGGGTATCGTATCAATCGCCATACTCATGATCCGCTCCACCATCGACCCCGATAGACTGAGGGCTCGGCAATCTGGACGTATGCTCAAGATCGCGGCAAGCACCCTGACACATATGAGCACAGGCCTACACGAGGGATCAGCTCAAGAGGTCTGTAAGCTGATCCTCCCGGCGACTTCGGCAAATGCGGTAGCAATTACCGATACTGAGAAGATCCTGGGCTACGCTGGCGCAGAGCAGGAGACGCACAGGGTCGGCTCGCCAATCAGGACGGAATCAACAAAGAAGACCATCCTGAGCGCTGAGATGCAAGTCATAACAACCAAGGAGGAGTTAGGCCTACCTGGGGGGAACCCTTCGTTCGCTGCAGCAATCGTTGTCCCTCTGCTCAAGCAGGGCAAGGTGGAAGGAGTGCTGAAATTCTTCTATCGTTCTGCAAGGAAGATAGGTGAGACCGAGCAAGCAGTAGCACAGGGACTGGCGACCTTGCTTGCGATGCAACTGAGCCTTGCCGATCTTGAGTATGAGCGGGAACAGGCAGCCAAGATGGAGTTCAAGGCCCTTCAGGCCCAGATCAGACCGCACTTCCTCTTCAATACGATAAACACCATTGCCGCTCTGATCCGCACCGACCCAAAACAGGCGCGGGTACTGCTCAGAGAGTTCGCCACATTCTATAGGAGGACCCTGGAAGGCTCACTCGATAATATCTCACTCAAACAGGAGTACTATCAGACCCTTCGCTACCTGGGATTCGAGATCGCTCGCTTTGGCGCTGACAGGATCTGCTTGATCAGTGAGATAGAGAATGACCTCGAGCAGATCCAGGTACCAGCTTTCATCATCCAACCACTGGTTGAGAACTCCATTGGTCATGGGATGCGTGACAACGCTCCGCTCCATATCAAGATATATGCCCGCACAATAGAAGGGAACGTAGTAATCGACGTTTCAGACGATGGGGTCGGCATACCTAAGCATATCCAGAAGGAAATGCTCGAGCATGAATCCCAGAACACGGGTATAGCCTTAAAGAACGTAGATGACAGGTTGAGGAGTTTTTTTGGCGGAGATGCCCACTTAGAGGTACAATCTGAGGTAGGCATTGGGACTACAGTCTCTCTGTTCCTTGGGCCGATAGTCGATTTAGAGGTTGGACCAGATGATTAAAGCGATTCTTGTAGATGACGAGGCGCCCGCTCGCTCGGAGCTACGTTTCCTCCTTGACGAGATAAACCAGGTAGAGGTCGTCGCAGAGGCTGCAAATGTCCGTGAGGCTATAGAGCAGCTTAAGGACAAAGGCGCTGATGTATTGTTCCTGGATATCAGTATGCCCGGCGCTACTGGTCTGCAGTTGGCTGAGGCGCTCAACCGCCTTAAGTATCCGCCAGCAATAGTCTTTGTCACCGCACATAGTGAATATGGTGCAAAGGCTTTCGATGTGAACGCCGTCGATTACCTTGTCAAGCCCGTTGAGACCGATCGACTGCTGCAGGCGCTCTCCAAGGTGAAAAGCTATGTGGTTTCTTACTCCCAAGGGCAGTTGACTGAGCGGATCCCTGTCGAGAAGAGCGGGAAGAAATTGCTTGTCACCACAGACAAGATCCACTACATCATGGCTAAGGATGACTACTCCTATCTACACACTGAGGCTGACCGCTATCTCTCTACAGTGAGTCTGGCGCAGCTTGAGGCAAAACTTGAGCCCTATGGTTTCTTCCGTGTGCATCGA
>WRHL01000083.1 GCA_009783245.1 Coriobacteriia bacterium | reverse complement strand
GCGATGGCGGGGGCATCGTCAAACGGCAGGACTCTGGTTTTTGGTGCCAGCTATATGGGTTCGAATCCTGTTGCCCCAGCCAGTGGGCGAGATGGTGCATTAGCACCATCTCGCCAACTGCGCTGTGGCAGCAGGATTCGAACCTGCGAAGGTGAGGGCGTCGCAAAGGTGCCGGTGGCACCTTTGCAGCCCGTAAATCGAGCGAGCAGCGCGAGCGAAGATGGGAGAGCGCGAGCCGCTTCAGCGGCGAAGCGATCGGCGAATCCTGTTGCCTACACTAAATATCTTTTGGATTCGAACTTGCGAAAGGATCAGAACGCCTATCAGAGGAACTCTACCGATGAGAGCATTTTCTCGAACTCGTCATAGATCTTATCGTTATAGGCGCTCTGCGGAATCGAATAGGTGAACTGGAACAGATGGTTGTTGTGTACGGCATACGCCATGACCCCGGTGATGGGGATTCCCGATGTGTAATTCGCCACAAAGACAACGTAGTAATTACCGCCCAGCGTCTGTCCGTTTGGCGCTTCGATCCAAGAGAACTTCTCAAAGGGAGCTTGGGAGAAGCTCGTCTCACAAGACAGCTTGATATTGTCAATCGAGTTGGCAAGGTCGTTTTGGCTTATTGGGCCAACATCCTGCATTGTTATATTCATGTTCGCTTTGAAGTCAGCAGTATAGTTGGCGGTGTCATAGAAGATGACGATATCCGTGTTCTTCACCTGTTGCAAGATGCTTTCTGCGAAACCGGCATCCCCAAGAACGCCCACCAGCTTATCCATGTCTGCTTCTGACGGATCGATATATATCCAGGCGTCAGGTGTTTGCAGTGTCAGGGGCAGTCTTTCAGGCGCAGTTGTGTAGTAGCCGCTTCCGGAGGGCTTTGCCTCTTGTTCGGTAGAGGCTGGCGTTTTAGCCGCTGAGGATTCTTCTGGCACCGCTGAGGATTCTTCTGGCGTCGTAGAGGATTCAGCTGGCGCTGTCGACTGGTCGCCACCGCTCGTTCCGCCTGCTGGGGGGCTTCCGCTTGTCTTTGGCGAGCCCGAGCAGGCCGCAAGCAGCAAGACTGCAATTGTGAAAACGATGATTAGCGCTCTCTTCATGATGGTTTCTCCTTAAACGATACTAATGCATTACGGTATCCGCGCCCCCCGGCTCCAGCTTCTCCCCCCGCATGCCGATATCGCTGAACAATGTCGATTGTATGCGTCTTGCGCAGCGTTGTACACCACCAAATCTCCAGACCATGGTGAAAGGGGCGCATCCTATCAATACGCCACCATCAATACGCCAACGGTTATCGGTGCGCCGGAATCTGCCAACCTGAGCTATTTCTTCGACAACAGTCCCAAGGAAATTCTGTTCTGGTATCATCTTTGTGCTGGAATAGGCTTGCGTGTTTACGGAAGGGAGCCCGTTGTGATTTGTGTCAAATGTGGGCGTGAGGTACCGGATCATTCGAAGTTCTGTACCTACTGTGGTGCAGTGGTTGAGGCTGAGCCAGCAAAGGAGCCTGCAGCCCCGCAGGAGCCCCAAAACACGCCCGTCTCAGAAACCTTTCCCCAGGGAGCACAACAGGGTGTGCCCGCAGGAATCTCCCAACCGCCAGTTCCAGCGGGAGGCCAGTATAGCGCAGCTTCCTACATGGCAGCAGGTCCAGGCGCAGGTGTCATGCCACCTCCTGGCTCTGTGCCTCCGGCAGGCTCTGTGCCTCCGACAGGTGTCATCCCTCCGGCGGGCGTTATGCCTCCGGCGGGCGTTATGCCTCCGGCGGGCAGCATGCCACCTCCTGGCGCCATTCCTCCGGCAGGCGCTGTACCTCCGCCAGGTGTCATCCCCCCGGCGGGCGTTATGCCTCCGGCGGGCAGCATGCCACCTCCTGGCGCCATGCCCACTGCGGGAGCACAGCAGCCGTATCCCACCTATCAACCATATGGCGGGGCGCAGCAGCCGCACCTAGCCTATCAACCGTATGGCGTAGCTCAACAGCCACAACCTGTCAGCCAGCCATATGGTGGAGCCCCGCAGCAAGCGCCCAAGAAAAAGAAAGCAGGGGTTATCGTCCTCATCATTGTGGCGATCCTCGTAGTCTGCGTTGGGATCGCGATTGCCGGATACGCGATATTTACGAATGTTTCAAGCGGCGGTACAGGCAGCACGGGTGGCGGTGGAGGCACCGGCGTTTCTCGTTCAAAGGAAAACGTGCTCCTTGACTGCGAGGAGTGTACCATCACCTTTGGTACAGCGACCTATGTAGACGGGCTGGACTGGATTGAGATAGAGGTGGTTGTTGAGAACAAGACCAGTGTAGAGCTGTTCATCTTCTTTGAGGACGACACGACGTATGACGGCATGATCTCAAATGACTGGCACGGGGTGCTGGTCTTTCCCGAGGACAACAGCAAGGGCAATCATTTTCTTCCGAACATGAACAACGACGGTCTTTTGCTCTTTATGGAGGCGCCGAAGAGTAAGAGGATCGAGAACTTCAAAGGAACCATTGTCGTCTGCAATGGAAGGACCTACGACACGTTGGGTGTATATGGTTTCAACATCAACAGCATTTCGGTACAGTAGGAACGGCTTGATTGTCGGCTGGGGCTAATAAGGGGAAAGAGGCTTGCTATGAGGGCATTTGGAACGCAATCAACCGGGATCCGCACGCCGATCATCCATGAGGGCGACAACCTGGCAGAGATAGTGGTCGATTCTGTGCTGGGATATTGCGCGGAGAGCGGCGTGACGGTTGCTGACCGTGACATCATCGGGGTGACCGAGGCGGTTGTCGCACGGGCGCAGGGCAACTACGCAACGGTTGCGCAGATTGCCGCCGATGTCAGGGCAAAGTTTGCGACCGGGCCCGTGGGCGTGGTGTTCCCCATCATGAGCCGCAACCGCTTCTCCATTCTTTTGAGGGGCATAGCTGCCGGGGCCGACAGCCTGGTTGTGCAGCTGAGTTATCCCAACGATGAGGTGGGAAACCACTTGATCAGCGCCGAGAGGCTGTATGAGTCCGGCGTGAACCCCTATACCGACGTGTTCAGCGAAGCGGATTTCCGCGCGCGGTTTGGCGACCTGAGGCATGAGTTCACCGCGATTGACTACCCGGAGCTGTACCGGAGCCTTGGCGGTGGCGGAGGGGGTACGGGCGACACCGGTGGGGGCGCTGAGATCGTCTTTGCGAACGACCCATGCGAGATCCTCAAGTACACCAAACAGGTCATCGCCGCCGACATACATACGCGCACCCAGACCAAACGGCGTCTGCTTGCCTGTGGGGCCGAGAAGGTTATCACGCTTGACGAGATCCTGAACAGCAGCGTTGAGGGCAGCGGGCATAACGATAAATACGGGCTTTTAGGCTCCAACAAAGCCGGCGAGGACCGCGTGAAGTTATTCCCGCACTCCTGCGATGAGTTTGTCGCAGAGGTGCAGGGGCTCATGCTTGCGCGGACCGGCGCCAAGGTTGAGGTGCTGGTGTATGGCGACGGCGCCTTCAAGGATCCGGTAGGGAAGATCTGGGAGCTTGCGGATCCGGTTGTCTCGCCGGGTTACACAGACGGCCTCATAGGGCTGCCCAACGAGCTGAAGCTCAAGTACCTTGCCGATAACGAGCTTGCGGAGAAGCGCGGTGACGAGGCCCGCGAAGCCATTGTGGAGCGCATCCGTACCAAGCAGCTGAACCTGATGGGCAAAGAGGAGACCGAGGGGACAACGCCCAGGCGGCTGACCGACCTGATCGGGAGCCTGTGCGACCTGACCAGCGGCAGCGGCGACAAAGGCACCCCGGTGATCTACATCAAGGGGTATTTCGATAACTACGCGAGTGAATAAGCCTAGGCGAGCTCTTGCTTGACGAGGGTGGCGAGGAGGCCTGCTTCTTCTTGGGCGGCTTGCTCATCGGCAGCCTCCACCATGACGCGCACCAGGGCTTCGGTCCCGGAGGCTCTAAGCAGGACGCGGCCCTGCCCAGCCAGGCGCTGGGTGGCCGCCTCAGCGGCCTGCGCGATGGCTTCTGAGGTGCCAAGGGCCTCGCGGTCTTTTACCCTGATGTTGATGAGCACCTGCGGAAAACGGGTCATGACCTGGGATAGCTCCGTAAGCGGCTTGCCGCTGCGCCGTTGTGCCGACAGCAGCTGCAGTGCGGTCACCAGACCGTCGCCCGTGCTATTGTGCTCCAGCAGGATCATGTGGCCAGACTGTTCTCCACCCAGGGAAAAACCACCCTCAAGCATGGCGGCAAGCACATTTGAGTCGCCCACCGCGGTCTGGATCACGCTGATGCCGTGACCCTCCATGGCCTGCACAAAGCCCAGGTTGCAGAGCACCGTGGAGACAACGGTGTCATGGGTCAGCAGGCCGCGCGCCTTGAGGTCCAGCGCGATGATGGCCTCGATGAAGTCGCCGTCTACCTCATTGCCGCCTGCGTCCAGCGCAAGCAGGCGGTCCGCGTCGCCGTCATGGGCGAGGCCAACGTCAGCGCCTGATTCAACTACCAGGGCCCTGAGCGGCTCAAGGTGGGTGGAGCCGCAGTTGACGTTGATGCGGGCGCCGTCAAAGGTGGTATTGATGGTGACCACCTCAGCGCCCAGGCGCCTGAGCGCCTCCGGGGTGGTAACGCATGAGGCGCCGTAACCGGTGTCCACGGCGATCTTCAGGCCGACAAGGTCGAGCCCCTGCCCGCTGACCGTCTCCACAGCATGGGCGATGTAGCGCTCCGTCGCCTCGCGGGCGAAGGCGCCGCCATCATCTTGTGGGGCGGTGGCGAGGGGAGGGGGCTTGGTTGTATCGTCATGGGTATTGACGTAGCTTTGGAGGCGCGCCTCGAACTCATCCTCAAGCTCCTTGGTGAGCTTGAAGCCCTGGGCGTCGAAGAACTTGATGCCGTTGTGCTCCGGCGGGTTGTGCGAGGCTGAGATGACCACACCGCCGTCGGCCGTCTGTGTGCGGGTGAGCAGGGCCACGGCAGGTGTGGGGATGATGCCGGCGAGCAGGGCCGTACCGCCGGCGGAGGTGATGCCGGCCGCCAGCGCGGCCTCCAACGAGGGGCCGCTGAGGCGGGTGTCCCGCCCCACAACCAGGCGGGGGCCCAGCAAGGTGACGGCCATCTCGCCTAAGGCGAAGGCCATGCCCTGGGTCAGCTCGATGTCTGCGACTCCTCTTACGCCGTCGGTGCCAAAGAACCTGGTCATGTGGGTCTCCTTCTCTGCTGTTGGCGCCCTCTGGGGGGCTTTGCTTTGGCCATTGGGGCCTTGCACTCTAGAGCCTTGCTGTGCCCCGGGGAGTAAAGGCGTGCCGGGGCTTGAACAAGAATGCCCGCACAGGCGGGCATTCTCTGGGACAGATTGCTGCGGCTGTGCTCCAAGCCTAACGTTTGGAGAACTGCGGCCGCTTGCGGGCCTTTTTCAGGCCGTATTTCTTGCGTTCCACCATACGCGGGTCGCGCGTGAGGAAGCCCGCCTTCTTGAGGTCCAGGCGATAGTCGCCGGCCTGGAGCAGCGCGCGGGCGATGCCGTGGCGCAGCGCGCCGGCCTGCCCGGAGACGCCACCGCCTGTTCCCGTGGCCACCACGTCGAAGTGGTCGACGGTGTCGGTGACCTTGAAGGGGGTCAGCGCGTAGTTGAGCAGGGCCTCACGCCCAAAGTACTCCTTGCCATCGCGGCCGTTGATGGTGATCTTGCCGCTGCCGGGCATGATGCGCACGCGCACAATGGCGTTCTTGCGGCGGCCGGTGCCCTGGTAGATGGCGTCATTGCTGGTTTTTGTTGCCATCGGTTATGCCTCCAACTTGATCTCGCGCGGGTTCTGCGCCTGATGCGGATGACTGGGGCCGGCGTACACCTTGAGCTTCTTGCCCATGGCGCGACCCAGCGTGTTCTTGGGCAACATGCCCTTGACGGCGTGCTCGATCACGCGCTCTGGGTGCTTCTGCATGGCCACGCTGAAGGGCTCCTCTTTGAGGCCGCTGGGGTAACCGCTGTGCCGATAGTAGACCTTGTCGGTCGCTTTGGCGCCGGTCACCTTGATCTTCTCCGCATTGATGATAACAACAAAATCGCCCGTGTCCACGTGGGGCGTATACTGCGGTTTACGCTTGCCCTTGAGTATCTGGGCAGCTTCTGATGCCAGGCGTCCGAGCACCTGATCGGTTGCGTCGATCAGGACCCATTCGCGCGGCACTTCGCCTGTTTTGGCGTAGTAGGTACTCACTTGTATCCTCCATACTGGATGAAGCTTCGCGGGTCATCGGCCTGGACGCCGATGCGTTCGTGCCTGCGAGGGGCTTCTGGGTTGTGTTCTCAAAGTTTCACGGGGCTTTGAAAACGAACCCTCAAATTGTATAGGAGCAGCTAGACAGCGTCAATGTTTTTTGTATAACGAGAAGGGCGAGGGGAGGGGGGAGAGCAGAAGGGCTGGGGAAGGACGAGGGGATGAGGGCTGGCTCGCAAAGGCGGGGGAGATAGGGTACAGTTACAGGGACAACAGATGAGGACGGGCAAGATCAGGACGGGCAAGATCAGGACGGGCATGGACACAGCAGCAAAGTACAAAACAAGCGTCAGACATGAGGTCACAAGGATCTCACTTGCAATCCTTGCCTTCTATGCCGTTTACCTCATTGTCTGCGTGGCATTCATGGCTGTGCTCATGTTCACCAGCGGTTTCCTCAGCGACTTGAGGGAGGCAAACGATGTAACCTCTGCCCTGCTCATGAGCGAGTTCCTCGCAAACCTCCCTCTGGGTTGGCTCAGCATAGTCACGCTCTTCTGCGGCATGTTCACCATGCTCATCGTGAGGGGCAAGCGCCTCTTCACCACCGACCTCACCAAGACCAGCAAGAGGATCCGCCTGGCGGATCTTGCCATGATGGCGGGGCTGATCCTGGGTATCAACGCCGTTGTCACGCTGGGGCAGACCCTGCTCATGTTCGTTTCGGAGAGCTTTGGTATAGACTCAAGCGGTATGGACGAGAGCTTTATCACGGGGCTCATGGACCTTCCGGGCATGCTCTACGTGGTGCTCCTTGGCCCCATCATCGAGGAGATCATCTTCAGGGGGGCGATCCTTCGCGCGCTGGAGCGGTTTGGGCAGAACTTCGCCCTGGTTGTCTCGTCTTTGGCCTTTGGGCTGTACCACCTGATGCTGTTCCAGGGGATCTTCGCGTTCTTTGTGGGGCTGGTCTTGGGGTATTGCGCGCTCCACTATTCCATCAAATGGGCAATGCTCCTGCACGTCATCAACAACGGCTACGCAATGGGACTGACCGCTCTGGGTGCCGGCGTACAGTTTGAGGTGGGTATAATCATCGTGATGCTGGGCCTGGGCCTACTGGCGCTTGCGTTCGCCCACAAGCAGCTGAAGCGCCAGGTGGCGACGGGCAAGCCAGCCGAGATGCACCACGCTGTCGGTCTACCCCTGGGATTTGTCTATGCGCTTGCGCCGGATCAGCGCAGCTACCAGGTCGTCGCCAGCGGAGAGCCCCTCAAGGGCAAGCCCTATCAGGCCGCGTTCTCAACTCCCTGGCTGATCGTGGTCCTTATCCTGGCAGCGCTTGTCATTGTGGGCACAAGCATAATGCTCTGATTCTTAACGAGAAGAACGGCGCACTGCCAATCGCTTATCACCCTGCAGGTGTCAGGGGGACGGTACAGGTGTCACAGGTGTCAGGGGGACGGTACTGTTTCAGGTGTCAGGGGGACGGTACTGTTTTGACACATTTGCTCCGGCAAATGTGTCAAAACAGTACCGTCCCCCTGACACCTGCCCCTGACACCCCCCCGGCCTTAGAGCCGGCCCAGGGGGACAGATGCATA
>WRHL01000082.1 GCA_009783245.1 Coriobacteriia bacterium | reverse complement strand
ACCTCGTGCGGGCCGCCCCGCTAATCTTAATCCTAATATCCACCACAACATCGTAAGCCAGCCATCCAGCTTTGTCCTTCCGATGATCGAAATCCGCTACTCGCATGAGCTTGGCGGGTTGTCAGCCCTCGACGGCAATCCGACGATGAACGATAACTGCTATTTCATTTCTGGCAAGCGTGCGACCTTCTCAGACGCACGGCCGGGCAGCACATTGGAAAACGCAGGGTTTTCTGTATGGCAATCCCATATCAAAGGTGATAGTGGTTCGCTGGAGGTTGATCCAGCCCTTGGTGATGACTACGTGCCCACTAACCCACAATGTACAGGAATGGGGTATATACCAGCATAGTCTATGTTGGAAGAGCATGTTTTGTCAGCTGGTGGGTAGAGAATGCATCTGGCTGAAAAGGGACTTAATCGGATTCAAGGCCGTTGTTCTTGCCGGGGGTCATCTCTGGGTCTGGCAGGAAGCGCCAGTAGGCGCACTCCCCTATTGTGGCGTACTTGGCACAGGCACAGGCGTTGGTAGGGGTGAACATATAGAACTCCCCGTTCTTGTATATCTGGAAATCGTCGTTGGGGTCAAAGGGTAGCGCGGGAACCGTCTCAAGTGGGAAGAAGATGCTGGCCAGCTCCCCTGAGAGTGTCCCATCAAACTGCCAGCCTTTGGGGGTTAGTGATAGTACCCCTCCCCCTTTTGGCTCAACCCCCGCCCCTGCAATACTGGACGCCATGCGCACCGTCACTTCTACCATGATGGGCTCCATGTCCTCATGGAGCTGCTGCAGCTCATAGCGGTTCTGCTCTCGCTGCCAGTCCTGGATGGTGGCGGGAGCCATGCTCCCCTCATCGGGAATCAGCCTTGCTAAGCGGTCGAGGGAAGCCGTATTACCACAGCTGGTACAGTGGATGGTGTTGCCTGAGGTCTCTAGCGTGAACTCCCTACCACATTTGACGCAGTAATACAGGATATTGTGCAGGCCTTCGGCAAGCTTTCTCGCTCTGAAGGTGTGGGGCGGCTCGCCGGGTGCTATGTCCTCGCCACTCAGCCGCATGTCGATTGCGCTGTTGATCTCATCCACCGATAAGGTCTTGAGATCCTCCGTGGAAAAGAGGTCTGCGAGCCTCACCCGCACCCTCCCGCGCCTGAAACCCTTGCGCCAAAACGGCATGCAGACATAGGCGCCGTCGATGCGGCAGCTGATAACCGGAACCCCAAGCTTCTTAATGAGCTTGCCGGTCGACTTCTGCATTCCCATATAAGCGCCTGCGACCGTGCAGCGCCCTTCTGGGAACAGCAGGACGTTGTCACCCCTGTGCAGTACGGCCATGATCCCCTTGATGGTCCTGACATCAGAGTCGAAGAGGTACTTGGGAATGCAACCCATAAACGGTAACAACCAGTTCAGCGGACGATAAAAGAAGAACTTCTGGGCTGCCACAGCATTGAGGCGACGAGGGAAGACCGCAAGAGTCGGCAAAAGGAAATCCATGAAGCTCTGATGGTTGCTCAAGACGATGAAGGGGCCCTTTGGCAGATGACAGTTGCTGCGATCGACCTTGAGGTGGAACAGGAACTTAAGCAGCGGATAGATCAGCACGTAGGCTATACCGTACACGATCCTATTTGGCTGCTTAATCGCCATTCTCGTTAAACCTCATAACTGCTCAGCGGGCTTCATGCACGCTCCATGCACAACTCAAAGCGATTCGAGCACCGCTGCTTTCTCCTCGTCGCTGCCTTCGAGTGCGGCCAGCACTTCCGCGTGCTTATCCTTATCCAGGCGGTAGCGGGTGCAGAAGAATATCCCCACTGACATGAAGACCAAAGGCGCCAGCGCCATGACAACGATTATGGCTTGTTGTGCGGTTTCTGGCTGCGATAATACCAGTGCCGCGCCCTCGCTGATATCCTGTTCGACAAAGCCGGCCAATCCCAGGATGAACATCACAATGGCCACCCCTATCGCCTGCGCAACCTTGTTGGCGAAATTGGCGATGCCTGCGAATGCCCCGGATGCACGCTCACCGAACTTCAGCGCGCCGCAGTCGACCACATCGCCAAAGATTGCGTGCGGGATGAGGCCGGGGCCGCTGATGCCAAAGCCCAAAACAGCTGCAAGCAGGTAGACAAAGACGGGGTTGCTGTTAGCTGGGATGGCGAACAAGGCAAGCGCGCCCACAATCCAGAGCAGGGAGCCGAGTATGTAGGCCATGGTTTTGCTCGTCTTCTTGATCACTGCCATATAGAACGGGAGCGCGACTATCTGCATGCCGAACATGAGCGCCGCACCGAGCATGCCGACCATGGTGCTCTCACCTGCCGCCGTTGCCTCGGAGCAGAAGTAGAAGTCGATGTAGAAGAAGAAGAGCGCGCTCATGATGGCCATGGTTATCTGACAGCTGAGGAAGATCGCCAGATACTGCCTGAAGGGCTTGAGGGAGAACGGCCTGATGAGGTCGAGTATCCTGAACGGCTCAGGTTTTGTGGGTGCGGGTATGCCCTCTTTGGCGAAGAGTGACGTGATTGCTATGCAGATCATGAATACCACGCTGAAGATCAGGCTCATGGCGATGTAGCCGTCATTGCCCTCATAGGCATTGATGATTATTCCAGGCAGCGCCACACAGACAATCGAGGAGAAGATCGAGAATCCCAGCCGTACGGTGGTCAACCGGGCGCGCTCGGTGTAGTCGTCTGTCATCTCAACTGACAGGGAGTAGTAAGGGATCATGATGGATGACTGTATCAGCACAAAGAAGAGATAGGACCCAAGCGCTGCCCAGAATCTGACAGTGAGGCTGGGGTCGCCCCAGGGGTAGAACATCAACCACATAGATACCACAACCAAGGGGGCAGAGATGAGCATGGCGCCTCGTCGGGTATTGAACCTGACGCGTATCCTGTCTGAGATGAAGCCTAGAAGCGGGTCGGTAACAGCATCGAAGAAGCGGGCTATGAGCATAACCACCCCTGCCTGATAGGCAGGAAGCCCCACAGCCAGCACTATGTACCCCGGATAGATGAAGTTGATGATGTTGAATATGCCGCCGCCAAAGAAATCACAGAAGGCAAAGGCCAGCTTTCTCCCCAGCGACAGACCCTGCGGTTTTTCCTTCATGTGCCCTAACTCCCTCTTGGACGCAATATGGTTGAATGACCCCTCTCAATCTGCTGCGTCCATTCTACAGAACATCATGACATGACAAAGGGGACATGACAAAGGGGACGGTCCCTTTTGTCATGTCCCTTTTGTCATGTTCTTTGTTATTAAGAGGTTTCCCTCATGCTGCGAAGTAGACACTTACACGTTGGGAACGCAGGAAATAGAAGATCATGAGACCAGAGCCAACCAGTGTTACTACAACTGCCAGTACGACCATGAGTGGTGTCACCATACCGATGATTCCTTGGGTGATACATGCTGCCAAACAGTCTACAATGCCCGCATAATAAACGTAGATATAACGTCTGTCCCGGCGCAGGATGGTAAAAGCCAACGCTAGGACTATAAACTCCATGAGTGCCATGAGTACTATCATCACCAAGGGCATCGGCGGCATGATTCCCATGATAATCCCCCCTATGGCGCCTACCGGGTATAGCACAACATAGGCCAGACAGCCGATAACCAAGAGCAACAGAAAACCACCGAGCTTACGGTATCGTTGCTCAGTTGTATCAGGGGTTGTTGTAGCTTTAGTCATGGTTCACTGCTCCTGATTACGTGTTTATTTGAATCAGATCGTTGATGTTTTTGTTCCGATAGACCAGGTCTTCCCGTGTTGTGAAGCCTCGGTTCTCCCAAAAGGCATTCCCAAGATCATTCTTGCTGAAAACGATCATGGCAACCTTGTTGATGCCCTCCTCTTTCAAGGCGCCCATTGCCGCATCGACCAGTGCGCTTCCCAGCCCCTTTGCCCTTTCTGATGTCTTGACCGCAGTATGATGGATAAACCCCCTGCGCCCGTCATGTCCAGCCATGATGACACCAATGATTTCTTCCCCCTCAACAGCGACAAAGCTGGTAGTCGGATTGCGCTGGAGATACATCGCAATGCCCTCCCTTGAGTCATCGGAGGTATTGAGCCCCATTCCAGGGGTGTTCATCCATAGCTGATAGACGGCATCATAGTCATCGATAGACATCACTCTGATCATCATTTAGTTCTCCGCTTCCGTTTTGTATGACAAAGGATGACAAAAGGGACGGTCCGTTTTGTCAGGGTGACAAAAGGGACGGTCCGTTTTGTCATGATTCAGACCCAGTTCAGAAATATGACAGATATCTGACTTGAGTCATTTTGCTCCATTTTGGTTCGCTTTGCTACAGTGGGTAGCATCGACCTGGCAGATTGGAGAAAAGATATGTCAAGACTCGCAAGACAGACTAGAGAGGAATATCCTTCTTGCCTCTTTAAGTATGAAGGGGTTCTCGATACGACAAATCGAAAGAGCCACGGGTGTTCCCAGGGGTATCATCGCTTCGATATAAGCTGACTGCGGATCTCACGTCTATTTGATGCGACAAAAAGAATCGTCACTTTTGTCATACATTTGACCTGACAAATCGCCGCGTCCCCTTTGTCATAAATAACCCTGCTCAATCTTTGCCTGAGTATGACCGAACAACCGTGCTAGAACATCACCTGACCAGTTTGAAATCCCTCTCATACTGGTCGGGGAAATCACCCAAGTCGATTTTCAGGTGTAGAGTCGTGGTGTCGATGAGCCGGTAATCCACGGCGAAGTCATCCATTCTCACTGAATCCTCCAAAGGCGTTACCAGTAGCACATCGGCAAGATACCCAGGGTCTCTATCAGGGAAGTACTTCCAACTGATACCCCACGTAAAACAATCATCCATTCTTATATCATAGAATTCAATGGTACTTCCATTTTCTCGATAACTGCCCTGTATAAAACGTTCTCTTACAGAGCTGGTCTCACTGTCCGGGCCAAAGGGCATTTCATACGCAGAGAAAAGGTATGCAAAACGGCCATCCTCCCCAAAGGACCAGATGAACAGTCCGCTACCAGCGTATCCGTCCTCAGTCTGATGCCATGTCCCAACAAGGGAGCTTTCTGAGCTGCCGGTGATTTTCTCGTTCGAAGATACATTGCCCTCGCCAACTGAGTCACAAGCGGTAAAGGAAAAGAGAAATATGACGATAAGAGCGAGTGTTGCGAGCTTTCTCATGGTTACCTCTGATAATGAGTCGTTCGGTTTACTTGTTGCTTGACTGCCTTGCTTCGATAGTATAACTCTCTGGGAGAAGAAGGTGACAAAGGGGACGGTCCCTTTTGTCATGCTGGCTCTTTAGGTTTATAGGTGATGAATTCTCTGCGTTCTTCTGTTAATTTCCAAAGTCCTGAATGGTCGACCTTTTTCTTCAGGGTTTTGCGCAGCATGTGCCCTCCAGAGAAGAGGAGCAGTGCATCTGGCTTTGCGATGCGGTGAAGCTCCTGCAGGAAGGCATCAGTGTCAGCGATATGGTGGAACATATCGATAGCGAAGACCGCGTCTGCTGTGTTGTCTGCAATGCCGGAGTCATAATCCCGCGCTAACACCAGCTCGTAGTTCTCAAACCCACCTGCCTCCAGTTTCTTTTGGGTCTCCTGCAGGGCTATCTCCACCAGGTCGACGGCAACCACCTTGCCGCTCCCTGTGACAAGCCGTGCGAACTCTACCGTATAGCGCCCTGGGCCACAGCCATAGTCTATGACCGTTTGCCCGGGTTTGATCCCAAACAGTGCAACACTTGCAGGTATATAGGGATGCACATGATCTATCAAACGATAGAGCCCCTGCATGATGCCGAACTCCCTGTTTGAGATCTTCTTTTGAAGAAACGGCACATGCCTAAGCATCTTCAATACCAGCCTTTCTCTTTTCAGGGATGTCTGCAAGTATCCTTGCGGTATCCTCTTCGCTGAACCCACAGAAATCCAGGAACGCACGATGAGCTTCAGGGGAGTTCTCTTCCAGGGCCTTATGAAACTGCAGATACACACTCTCATCGATTCCCAGTGGCGCCAGTGAATCCATGATGGACTTGATATCAATCCCTGAAACTGAGAACGTAGGCAGCATCTTCTGATTCAGCAATGCTGCTACCTTTTCTTGGCTATCCCTGACTTCCTGTGCCTTCTGGTTTAGCAGGGAGAGGGTCTTTTCTAATACCACACGCTCGGCATCATGTTCAAAGCTCAAGATCTGTACGATTTCTTTGAGCGGAACGCCAGCGTCTCTATAGGTACATATCCGCTCCAGGCGGCTCACCGTATCCTCGCTGTAAAGCCGATAGTTAGATTCGCTGCGGGCATCCGGTACAAGCAGCTCCAGCGACTCGTAATACAGCAGTGCTGTCCGTGATAGCCCCGACTTCTTTGCGAGCTCTTTTATCGTATACATCTTAAAGCTCCCTTGTGCGCTGATATGCGTATTGTGAACTATAAAGCTATAGACAGGTCAATATGACAAAAGGGACCGTCCCCTTTGTCACATCAGCGTTTGAGGAGGTGTCTGAGTGCGGCAATGGGATGCTTTTTCAGCATGCGCGGGCCAGAATAGCGCATGACCTCTCGGATTGCCTGGCGCATTGCAGGCTCATAGCAGTGGTTGCCGCACTCCTCGCATGAAGTCTTCACGTCCATGGTGCGACAGCGCTCGGTGCGTAGGATCGCATAATCATCAAGAAGCAGGCAGTCGGGGCAGAGCAGCTCGCCGCAATAGGAGCGCTGATCCCGCAGCGAGGCCGCATGATGCGCTTCGCAGTATATGACGAGCATCTGCGAGATAGTGCGCTTCTCCCTTTGGCGCTTTTTGTAGGTCTTTGGAGAATCTTCCATGCCGGCAGGATACCATATCCGCTTAGTGCAGCGGCTTTACCAGGTCAACATGACAAAAGGGACCGTCCCCTTTGTCATGTTTGTCACGAGAAGGGCGGTGTGGCGTTCATCTCGATGGCATAGAGCAGCGCGTCCTCCTCAGCGGTGATTGTCACGTCCTCGCCTACTATCTCCAGAGCGTCCCTCTCAGAAAGCTGGATATCAGCAACGGTTGCCTTGCCCTCCAGCAGGGCCAGATAAGCCTGGCGATCCTTCCCTACTTTGAGCTCGATGCTCTCACCCAATGGCAGCACCGCCGCGTACACATTGACATCTGCGTGTACCTTGATGGGAGCGGCGCTGCCCTCGGAGTCATAGCTGGTGGCAACGGGAAGCCAGGTGTTGAACTGCTCCTCAAGTGCAAAGCGGTGCTCGCCATAGGTTGGTGTGTACCCGTTCTTATCGGGGAATATCCACATCTGCAGGAAGCGCAGGGGCTCGCTGCCCCAGTTGTGTTCGCTGTGAAAGACGCCTGTGCCAGCGCTCATGTACTGGAACTGCCCGCGCGTCAGCGTGTGCTCATTGCCCATGCTGTCCTTGTGGGTGAGTTCGCCTTGGATCACGTAGGAGATTATCTCCATATCCCTGTGCGGGTGGGTATCGAACCCAGTGCCAGGCTGTACTATGTCGTCGTTGAGGACACGGAGTACTCCAAACTGTATATTGTCCGGATTGAGATATTCAGCAAAAGAGAAGTGGAAGTGGCTGTCTAACCACCCGTGCTGCCCTCGCCCCATCTTTGTGCTGTCAATATATTTCAGCATTACAATGCCCTCCTTCGACTACGCAACCCCGCAGGGATTCTTCAGGAATATTATAGCTGCTTTACTTAGCAATTATGCTGCAATAAGCTTTATGAAAGGCCTTCTATTGGGGAAAGGAATCCTCTCATAAGAAGGCGGATTCGGTTTCCCTGATTTTGCTACAATACCTTATAGCTACCATCCGTTAGACAGGGAAGAGGTGTAAGGTGCAAGGATACTTTGTGATAGCAGCATTCCTATTACTGATCGTCTGCGTGTTGGTGCGGGTACGGCTGCTGAAAAGCCTTGGCATCGATGCCTTTCGTTTTGGGAAGATGGACAAGAAGGACTTCATCATCCCCCCCTTTGCACTTGTGTTCCTCTATCTCCTGATAGCAAACGTATGGGACTTTCCCCGCTTTGACGGCCTGCTTTTCCGGAATGGCATACTGGCCTGGGTGGGGGTCGTAAGCTGCTTTCTGGGCCTTGCACTGTTTGTGTGGGCGCTTGTCTCTTTTGGCAAGAGCTTCCGCGTGGGAATCGACGAGGACTCACCGGGCAGCCTGGTGACAACAGGCGCCTTTGCCCTGAGCAGGAACCCCATCTACGTGGCTTTCTTCTTTGTCCTTTTGGGCATCCTCCTTGTCTACCCAACCGTTGTGTTCCTGGTCTACCTGCTTCTGGCATCCTTCCTATTCACCCGGCAAATCAAACTCGAAGAGAGCTCATTGCAAAAGGTCTATGGCACTGAATTCGATGACTACTGCAAGAAGGTGCGACGCTTCCTGTAGTCCTTGACAAACACCTGGCTGGGCTATGTGCGCTACCCTGAACCCGTTCTCATCGTAAAAAAACCGATTGTAAGAGCAAAAGGTACGGTATGACCCCGCCTTCTTGATTTCCCTTGCTATGGGCGAAAATGATGTGGGTTTTTAGACAGGTTCTTTGTGGCGATGAGGGAGACACCGGTGCCTGCTACATTCTTTATCAGTACCTCACCTGCCTGAATGGGGACGGTTAGATCGAGTTGATAGGCCGCGTCAAGCACAGAGAACATGCTGCCCTTGGGCACTGGTTTAGCGGTCTTT
>WRHL01000081.1 GCA_009783245.1 Coriobacteriia bacterium | reverse complement strand
ATGGGACGCTGTCAGGGTGGCTTCTGCACCGAGCGTCTCATCAGTCTGCTCGCCGAGGAGCTGGGCTGCAAGCCAGAAGAGGTCCTCAAGGACCATGCTGGTTCAACCATGCTATCCGTGGCAGACGGTGCTGTTGGTGATAGTGTGACAAAGGGGACGGTCCCTTTTGTCATGACAAAAGGGACCGTCCCCTTTGTCACATCTGCCACTTTTGTCACGTCCCCCGCTGTCACCCCGCGCCTTCTCATCATCGGGGGTGGAGGCGCCGGTATCGCTGCCGCGTTGGCAGCACACCGTGCAGGCCTGGCTGCGCAGGATATTCTCGTCATAGAACGACATCCCTATTTAGGGGGCGTCCTGCAGCAGTGCCTGCACGCGGGCTTTGGCATCCGCGCGCATGGTGGCGAGCTCAACGGCCCGGAGTTCATCGAGCCCCTCATCGCTGAGCTTGTGGCTGCGGGGATCCCCTGCAAGCTCAATACCTCGGTCATCCGCGTTCAGGCAGACGGGACGGTCACACTTGCTGAGGCCGAAGGTGTCACCCAGGTGCAGGCTGAGGCCCTGATTGTCGCCACCGGTTGCCGGGAGCGGCCGATTGGCTCGCTGCCTATTGCCGGCACGCGGC
The DNA here is from genome assembly GCA_009783245.1 of Coriobacteriia bacterium. Classification (GTDB taxonomy): domain Bacteria; phylum Actinomycetota; class Coriobacteriia; order Coriobacteriales; family UBA8131; genus WRHL01. The sequence goes on along the minus strand of WRHL01000081.1, from coordinate 8,480 downwards.
CTTCTGGCATCCACACGGCGGGTGCGGCGCAGAAGATGGTGAACGTGAATGGCTGGGATCTGGGTCAGCGTTTTGTGGTGCTGGGTTCCGGCGACGTGGGCCTTATCATGGCGGGGCGTTTCGCCGCGCTTGGCAAAGAGGTTGTCGCCGTCATAGAGCAGGAGGCAAAGTGCGGTGGCCTGCCAAAGAACAGGCGGAACTACGTGGATAAATACCACATCCCGTTGCTGACCTACAGCCGCATCACCCACATCCACGGCGAGGGGCGGATAACCGGCGTTGACTGTGAGCAAACGCTGGAAGACGGCAGCATCCAGCGCTTGCACATCGCCTGCGACACGCTCATCACCAGTGTGGGCCTCATCCCCGAGGTCGACCTGCTGAGCGACATGCTTAACGGGCTTGGCGGGCTTGGCGGGCTTGACGGATGTGACAAGGGGTCGGTACGTTTTTGTCACACTTCCTTTGGCAAGTGTGACAAAAACGTACCGACCCCTTGTCACATCCCGACCCCTTGTCACATCCAGCTCGCCGGCAACGCCCGGCGGGTACGCAGCTTCATAGAGGAGGTGCTGGACGACGGCACCGCCGCCGGCCAAGCTGCTGCAAGGCAGCTGCTGTGAGGTAGAATAGCCTGGTTCCCAACTGTTGGAGGTCATGTGGAACTGCTCAAGGTCGATACCATTGCTCAGGCGCGCGAGAAGATACGGGCGCTTGCCGGGCCGCTTTTCACCCGCACCGTAACTGTGCCGCTCACGGAGGCCGCTGGCCTCATTCTGGCGGCGGACATCCAAGCCACAGAGGATCTGCCCGGCTTCACCCGCTCCACGGTGGACGGCTACGCGGTCATCGCCGCAGACACCGCCGGCGCCGGTGAGAGCATTCCGGTGGTCTTAGCGCTGCAGGGCGCCGTGGAGATGGGCAAGCCCGCCGCCGCTGGCGTACCCGGTGGCATCAGCGCTGGCCAGTGTGCCTATATCCCCACCGGGGGTATGCTCCCGGCGGGCGCGGACAGCGTAGTCATGGTGGAGCAGAGCGAGGGCTTTGGCGACCAGAACGTGGGCATCTATGGCGCGGTGGCCCCTGGTGAGAATGTCATCCATGCCGGTGATGACGCCAAAGCCGGAGCGGTGCTGCTCAAGGTTGGGACTCGCCTCAGAGCCCAGGAGTTGGGGGCTTTGGCAGGGGCCGGCTTTGTGAGGGTCCCGGTCTTCTCGTCACCTTTGATGGCCATCATCTCCACAGGTGACGAGATAATCGACCCCAGTGCGACCTTGCAGCCCGGGCAGGTCCGCGACATCAACACCACGGCGCTGCGAGCGCAGGCCAAGGCCTGTGGCTATCAGGTCACCCGGGCCCTGGTGCTGCCAGACGTGGAGGAGCGACTGTCGCAGCGGGTTGCCGCGCTCATGCAGAGCAACGATGTGGTGGTGCTCAGCGGCGGCTCCTCGCAGGGCGAGAAAGATGCCACGGCGCGCATCATCGCGGGCCTTGCCGATAATGGCGTGCTCACCCACGGGCTGGCCGTCAAGCCGGGCAAGCCCACCATCACGGGCTTTGACGCGGCCTCGCAGACCCTACTCATAGGGCTGCCGGGACACCCGCTGTCCGCGATGATGGTCTTTGAGGTGCTGCTGGCCTGGCTATTGGTTGAGGCGACCGGGGCGCGACACCCGCTTGCCGTGCCCGCCACCCTTGCGTTCAACCTGGCTACCGCTGCGGGCAAGGACACGCTGCAGCTGGTCGCGCTGAGCCAGGGCGGCGCGGGCGACACCATACCTACTTTGATCGCCACACCCATCCACGCGAAGTCCGGCCTCATCACCAAGCTGACTGAGGCCGACGGTTACCTGTGGATCGATCGCAACACCGAGGGGCTGCGCGCCGGCGACACCGTTGCCGTCCACCCCTTCACCATGTAAGGGAGTAGCCACATGCCCAGACGTAACCTCTATCTCAAGAACACGCCGCTCAAAGAGGCGCTTGACACCTACCTGGACCGCGTGCGGGAGCTCATCGCGCCCCATAGCGAGACCATCCGCACTGAGGACGCGCTGGGACGGGTGACTGCATGCCCCATCTGGGCGCGCATCTCCTCGCCCTCCTACAACGCCGCTGCCATGGACGGCATCGCGGTGGAGGCGGCGCGCACCGCAGGCGCCAGCGAGGTCAGCCCGCTGCGCCTTGCCGTTGGAGAAGACTACCAGGTCATAGACACCGGCGACCCGGTCAACCCGCCCTTCGACGCGGTCATCATGGCAGAGGACGTCATCGAGGTCTCCGAGGGCCTGATAGAGCTGCTGGCAGCGGCGGCGCCCTGGTCCAACATCCGCCCCATCGGTGAGGACTTCGCCCAGGCTGAGATGATCCTGCCCAGCTTCCACATCATGCGCCCTGTGGACCTGGGGCTGCTCCTCTCGGGTGGCATAACCACGCTTGAGGTGACCGTCCAACCCAGCGTGGCGGTCATCCCCACCGGCACCGAGCTGGTGGAACCAGACGCGGTCAGCGAGAACAGCGTGGCCGGCGTGGGCGGCGAGAACAGCGAGAAGCCCGGCGCCTCAAGCACCCAGAAGCCCGGCGCCATCATCGACTCCAACAGCCGCATGATAGCCGCGCTGGTGACCGAGAGCGGCGGCATCCCCCACCGCATGCCCATAGTGGCCGACGACTATCAAAGCCTCAAGCAGACGATAAAGACGGCCGTGGCTGCCCATGACCTGGTCCTCATAAACGCCGGCTCCTCAGCGGGCACCGAGGACTACACCGCCCCCATTCTGCGCGAGTTGGGCGAGGTGCTCATCCACGGCGTTGCCGTCAAGCCGGGCAAACCCGTCATCCTGGCCGTGGTGGACGGCAAACCCGTCATCGGATTGCCGGGTTACCCGCTGGCCACCTTCTTCAACTTCAACACCTTTGCCAGGCCCGTCATGGAGCTGTTCACCGGCATCCCCCGGGCCAACCGGGCCAAGATAAAGGCGACCCTGGCCAAGCGCCTGGTCTCCTCGTTGAAATTCCGCGAATACGTGCAGGTCAACGTGGGCCTGGTGGACGAGAAACTCATCGCCGCACCCCTGTCCCGCGGCGCCGGCGTCATCTCCTCGCTGGTCAGGGCGGACGGCTACCTGGTCATCGACCAGGAGCTTGAGGGGCTGGAGGCGGGCGCCGCCGTGGAGGTCAACCTCTACCGCGACCTCTACGAGGTCACGCGCACCGTGCTCGCCATTGGCAGCCATGACCTCGCGCTTGACCTCATCGCCGACCTCATGCCCCACCTGCACCCGCACATGCACCTCAGCAGCACCCACGTGGGCAGCCTGGCCGGGCTCAACGCCCTCAAGCGCGGCGAGGCGCACCTGGCGCCCTGCCACCTGCTCGACGAGGAGACGGGCCTCTACAACATCCCCACCATCCAGGAGCTGTTCGACAACGAGCCCATGGCGCTCATCAAGGGGCTCAAGCGCATCCAGGGTTTCATCCTGCCACCGGGCAACCCGCAAAACATCACCTGCATAGAGGACCTGCCCGGCACCCGTTACATCAACCGCCAGCGCGGCGCGGGCACCCGCATCCTGCTGGACTACCGCTTAAAGCAGGCTGGCATCAACCCCGCTGAGCTCAAGGGCTATGACCGCGAGGCGACCACCCACATGGCCGTGGCTTCGGCCGTGGCTGCCGGCAGCGCCGACGTTGGCCTGGGTGTGCAGTCAGCCGCCACCGCCTTAGGGCTTGACTTTGTGGAATTAGGGCACGAGGAGTACGACTTCGCCCTGCCCCAGGCCTTCCTGGGCCTGGGGCACATCCAGGCTTTCATCAGCGTGCTCAAAAGCCCTGAGCTGCGTGAGCGTCTGGAGCAGCTGGGCGGCTACGGCTTTGACGGCGCTGGAGAGGTGCTACTCATAGAGCCACGCGACACCACCCAACCTTTCAGCTTCTGCCGCTTCTAGATCATGTGAAGCACCCCCGGACGCGGACCTGCAGCTTGCCTCTACCGCTGATTCATCACCTCTCACACTTGTCAGATCGCCTAGCGAACATATGTTTGCTTTTTTCCGCACCAGACTTTATACTTATGAGAGTCTATGATTGGAGCAGCTATGAAGCCCTCTATTAAACTCTCTGAGCGCCAGCAGGAGATCCTCGATTTCCTTGGCGAGTTCACTGCCCGCAACGGCTATCCTCCTTCCGTGCGTGAGATAGGCGACGCGGTTGGCCTCTCCTCGTCTTCAACTGTGCACTCGCATCTGGGCGCGCTTGAGGACAAGGGCTATATCAAGCGCGACCCCAGCTCAGCAAGGGCGCTTACCGTTATCCCGCAGGGAGGCTCTGTCTCTGCCGCAAGCACCCAGGTGCAACCACAGCGCCTTCCCCGCAACGTCATCGAGCTGCCTCTGGTTGGGCAGGTCGCCGCTGGCAGCCCCATACTAGCAGACCAGAATATAGAGGATTCCCTGCTCCTCCCCACGCAGATCGTAGGCGACACCAGCTCTTTCCTGCTGACCGTCAGAGGCGAGTCCATGATAGAGGCCGGTATCTTTGACGGCGACTATGTGGTGGTCAAAGAGCAGCCCACTGCCAATAACGGCGAGATAGTTGTCGCACTCATCGATGATGAGGCTACCGTCAAGACCTTCTATCGGGAAGACAGTCGCATCCGTCTGCAACCTGAGAACCATACCATGGACCCAATCTACGCCCATGATGTCACCATCCTCGGAAAGGTGATTGCGCTCCTGCGAACCCTGTAATACTTGTCATCCTGAGCTTGGTTTTGTCACCCCGGGCTTGGTTTTGTCACCCCGGGCTTGACCCGGGGCCTACTGTTAGGCTAGCTTATCATGTGCGGTTGTCGTCTATTAAACTCGCATATTGTAACTATCGTCCATACTAAATATCGAGGAGGTAAGCTTGAAGTTCCTGGGAGAATTCAAAGAGTTCCTTGCGCGTGGAAACGTCATGGATCTGGCGGTTGCGGTCATAGTCGGCGCGGCATTCAGCGCCATCGTCAACTCACTGGTGGGAGACCTGGTGACTCCCTTGCTTTCCCTTTTTGTTGGCGGTATCGATTTCAATAGCCTGTATATTGAGATAGGTTCTGGTGAGACACCTGCGATATTCGCCTACGGCACCTTCCTTCAGGCCCTCATCAACTTCCTTGTCATCTCGTTTGTGATCTTCTTGATGATAAAGGCCATAGGTGTGATCCTGCGCCGTAAAAAGGAAGAGGCAACGCCTACCAAGACCTGCCCCTTCTGTGCCCAGGACATCCCCGAGGTCGCTGTCCGCTGCCCCCAATGCACCACCATCCTTGATGAAGGCGCCGTCCCAGAGAACCTCCGGTAGCTCTTTCTAGTCACCCCGGGGTGGCAAACCGGCTTTATACGCCTCAAACCGCGAGACCAACGCCTGCGGTGCCTGAAGCTGCAGCACCGTTCCCTGCTCGGTGAAACCCTCGCTGATGATGGTGCAGCGCTCATGCGCCAGTTGCACCAGCTTACCCTCGGCAAAAGGGATGACAACATGCAGCAGGGTGCTGGTAGCGTTGACCGTCTGCTCGATGCGCTCCAGCACGGTCTCAACTCCACTGCCCGTGAGCGCAGAGACAAACAGCGCCTGCCCAAACCGCAGCTTGAGCGACTCAAGCGCTTCATCATCAAGCAGGTCGCACTTGTTGAAAACCACCACCTGCGGAATCGCGTGGGCGCCAATCTGCTCCAACACATCGCGCACAGCCTGCATCTGCGCGTCACGCTGCTCGGAGCTGCTGTCAACCACATGCAGGATGAGATCCGCGTTGGCTATCTCATCAAGCGTCGATTTGAACGCCTCTATCAGGGTGGTCGGCAGCTTCTGGATGAACCCCACCGTGTCCGTCAGCGTCAGTTCGCGCCCCTCAGGCAGCACTAACCTGCGCGTGGTGGAGTCCAGGGTAGCGAACAGCTTGTCATAAGCAAGCACATCGGCGTCAGTCAGATAGTTCAGAAGGCTGGACTTGCCGGCATTGGTGTAGCCCGCCAGTGCAACCTGGAACAGCGTGGAGGCCAGACGTGCCTTGCGCTGGGTGTTGCGCTCATCTTGCACCTTCTGCAGCTCCGCCCGGGTTTGGCTGATGCGCTTGCGCACCATGCGGCGGTCCACCTCCAACTGGCTTTCGCCCTCGCCAAAGCGGGAGCCAACGCCGCCGCCCATGCGGTTCGCGGCAAGGTGCGACCACATGCCACGCAGGCGTGGTAGCAGGTAGTGGTTCTGGGCGAGGCGCACCTGCAGACGACCTTCCCTGCTCGTCGCATGCAGGGCAAAGATGTCGAGTATCAGCGCGGTGCGGTCGATTATCTTGACGCCACGTATCTCCTTTTCAAGGTTGGATTGCTGCGTGGGGGTGAGCTCGTCGTCAAAGACAACCAGGTCGGCGTCCAGCGCCCGCACGGCCGTGGCGACCTCTGCCACCTTGCCCTTGCCAATGAAGGTGCGGGCATTGGGCGTGCTCATCCGCTGCGAGAGCGTGCCCACCACCTCGGCGCCGTCTGTGTCTACCAGCCGCTCCAGCTCTGCCAGCGACTCCTCCACGGGCCAGTCGGGCAGCCGTCGGTCAATGCCAACCAGCAACGCCCGCTCCCGTGGGATTGCCGTCTCGAACATAGGCTCCTTTGCGATGATACCCTCCTGTACCTTTACCATGTCTTCCATCTGCCACCTATTGTAAGATAGTTCCATGTCGAAAACCCTGAAAAACGCACTCCTGGTCTTCGCCGGCGGCTGGTGCTACGGCGTGGTCATCCCTCTGGTCAAGCTTGGGCAGTCCCTGGGCTACTCCTCCACCGACATCATGGCGATCCAATACCTTGTGGGCGTCGCAACCCTGGGCATAGTGTACCTGGCAATGGGGCGCCCCAAAGTCACCCTCAAACAGGTGCTGCAGCTTGCTGGCGTAGGCGTCATCGCGGCGGGCGTGAGCCTGTTCTACTTCAACGCACTCGCCCTGCTCTCAGCCGCGGCCGCGCTCACCCTGCTGTTCCAGTTTGTCTGGATGGGCGTGCTGCTCCAGACCATCCGCGAGCGCAGGCTCCCCAACCGCTTCTCGGCCATCGCGGTGCTGCTCATCTTGGGTGGGACCGTCCTGGCCGCCGGCCTCCTCAAACCGCAGGATGTGCCCCTCAATGCGCTGGGCGTGGTGTTCGGCCTCCTGTCGGCCGTCTTCTACACGGCCTTCCTGCACTTCAGCGGCAGGGTCGCCACCAGCCTGCCCACAACCACCCGCACCCTCTTCACCAACATGGGCAGCCTCATTGTCACGCTCTGCATCTCCCCCGCATCCTTTGTCAACGTGGCGTTCTTCAAGGACTTCGCCCTCTTTGGCATCCCGCTGGCGCTCCTGGGCATAGTGCTGCCCGTGCTGCTCATCCAAAAAGGCGCGCCGCACATCTCCGACGGCGTGACCACCATCATGGCCTCCAGCGAACTGCCCAGCGGCATCCTCATGGCCGCACTCTTCATTGGCGACGCAGTAGGTGTGCTGGAGTGGCTGGGCGTGGTGATCATACTTGGCGGCATTGTGTTGTCGCAATGGAAGAACATCCGTAGCAGGGCCCGCCCCGCCAGCACGTAGCCCATAACGAGAAGAACGCCCTCCACGCCCCGCGCCTATCATGACAAAGGGGACGGTCCCTTTTGTCATACTGTCCTATGTGTGGGTCTTGTCATCCCGGGCTTGCGTCTGTCACCCCGGGCTTGACCCGGGGCCTACCCCAGCGGTTGTGGCACAACTGGGGCTGTCGTCTATTCCTGCTGTGGGCACTACTAGGGAAAAGAGACGGCAGTGAGGAGGATGTGTGGTGTGGCTGGCAGTCAGGCCGCCACTATCGTCGACATCGTCCTTCTCGTAGAGAGAAAGGAAACCGCTTGTCACACGCTGCTGGGAGTTGTTAGCAGGAAATTGAGATAGTGTGAGCCTCCGCAAGTGACGCAGTTTTTGACCTCAATACTAGCAGTTTGATTACTTGCAGGTTTATAAATGAGATAGCAATTTATGCCAAAGAGGGGGGATTGAAGGCTCACACAACCTCAATTTTCTGCTAACAACTCCGAGAGTAGCTGCAGGTGCGCTGCTAAAGAGGCTTCCGTGCTTGTCGCGACAGAGATAAGCAGTGTTACGCAGCCTGAAGGCTGCGTTTATTAGCGGGAAGAGCCAAAACAACAGGCACCACGTCGCCACGCCAGCGCCGGCGCCGGCGCTGGCGCCACGCACGCCGCAACAACACACATGCCACCCTTTCTTCACTGCCGCTCTTTTCCCTCGTAGCGCCCACAGCAGGAATAGACGACAGCCCCAGTTGTGCCACAGCCGCTGGGCTAGGCCCCGGGTCGAGCCCGGGGTGACATTGTGGTTCCAACCCGCTGGGCTAGGCCCCGGATCAAGTCCGGGGAAACAGAGAAGCAAGCTCAGGTGACAAAAGGTGACATGACAAAAGGGACCGTCCCTT
>WRHL01000080.1 GCA_009783245.1 Coriobacteriia bacterium | reverse complement strand
GTATCTTGGCCCGATAGTCGATTTGAAGGTTGAGTCTGATGTTTAAAGCAATTCTGGTAGATGATGAGGCGCCTGCGCGTTCAGAGCTGCGTTTCCTTCTTGACGAGGTGAAACAGGTAGAGGTTGTCGCTGAGGCGGCGAATGTCCGTGAGGCCATAGAGCAGCTTAAGGATAAGGGCGCTGATGTGTTGTTCCTGGACATCAGCATGCCGGGTGCGACCGGCCTGCAACTGGCTGAGGCGCTTAACCGTTTGAAGTACCCGCCGGCGATTGTGTTTGTCACGGCCCACAGCGAGCATGCAGCAAAGGCTTTTGACGTAAACGCTGTTGATTACCTGGTTAAGCCCGTAGAGACCGACAGGTTGCTGCAGGCGCTCTCCAAGGTTAAGAACTATGTCAGCTCTTTCTCTCCGGGGCTGCAGTCAGAGCGGATCCCCGTTGAGAAAAGTGGTAAGAAACTGCTTGTCTCCACTGACAAGATCCATTACATCATGGCAAAGGACGACTACTCCTATCTGCATACCGAGGCTGACCGCTATCTTTCCACGGTGAGCCTGGCGCAGCTTGAGGCAAAGCTCGAGCCCTATGGCTTCTTCCGTGTTCATCGTCGCTATCTGGTGAACCTCAGCTGTGTAGAGGAGGTCACCCCGATAAGCGGCGGCACGCTGCTGCTCTCCCTCACTGGCGAGGAGGAAAGCATTCCTGTCTCACGTCGCCGGGTTGCCGCCTTGAAAAAGGCCCTGGGCCTCTAGGGGAAAACAGCGCTCCCACCCAGGTGCAGCCGACGCACCCATATGCGCTTGCCCACACCGTTCGGTCATTGCGAGCGCAGCCGCCAAGGGCGGCGAAGCGTGGCAACCTAGCCGACCAGTGTGCGGTTTTGGGCAGGACGGCTGAAGTCTGCCCCGTCCTTCTCGTTTAAATAGACGGCGCAGCAACCTCAACGGGTTCAACGGGCAGACGATACCCCCGGGCGATGCGCCAGGCGATGAGCGCAAAACAGACAGCGACGCCCGCGAGGATCGCCTCGATGCCCCAGACGCCCACGTAGCCGCCCACGTAGAGAGCGGTGCTGGCGTCTGCCAGGGTGTGCAGGCCAATGGCCAACAGGAAGTAGAGCCACTTGCGCTGGCGAACGGCGCAGAAGACTATCACGCTCAGCGAGATATGTATACACATGGCGCTGATGCGCTCGATCAGCCCTACGCTGAGATACAGGGGGCTAGCCTTGGCAAGCTCATCCATGGATTGGGCCAGCAGCTCGATCTGGTCGGGAGCGGCGTAGGGAGCAAGCGCCTCCATGCCTCCAGAATTGAACATGAAGACCAACACCAGGTTGCTGACCATGCTCAAGGAGAGGACCAGCAGCACCTCCATGCCGCCGTGGCCCACGCCGTACATAAAGCCATCGCTTACGGCAGTGCGGCGCTTGAGCAGCCACTTGAAGGCGACAAAGCGCCCGAACTCCTCAACCAGTCCGGCGCGCAGGGAGAGCACCAGGGTGAGTATCACCGGGCTGGCGATGAGGAACTGGCCCAGCACCGAGGTGGCAATAGCGATGATGAAGCACACAAGGAACACCGCCATGCCTATGAAGAAGCTGATGACGCTGGCGCCCGTGCGGCGCCACACAATGATGCAGCCTATGACCGGCAGCGCCACCGAGACAATGCATAGGGCCGCCAAGGTGATGATGTTGACTGTTGGGATCATGGCTTCTCCTTACATTCCCCTTGCCTCTTCTACCGCAAGGTCACCGCGTAATCCAGGTGGTCGTTGAGGTCGATAAGCACGCTGTCGCCCTCATGCACCCTGCCGGCCACTATCTCGTTGGCCATCATGTCGATGATGTTGCGCTGTATCAGCCGCTTCAACGGACGCGCACCATAGATAGGGTCAAAGCCGTCGATAGCCAGCTGCTCAGCAGCAGCCGGGCCAAACTCCACGGCTATCTTGCGGTCAGCCAGGCGTGCCTGCACCTCGGCAAGCTGTAACTCCACTATAGCATCGATGTTAGCCATATCCAGGTTATGGAAGATGATGATGTCGTCTATGCGGTTGAGGAACTCCGGCCTGAAGGTCGCCCGTAGCGCCTCATCGATGCCGCGTTCCAGCTTGATCTGGTTATCGTGTTCGCTTTGATGCCCAGTAGCAGCCGGCTTCTTCTTGGGTTTGGGCTTGCCGCTATCCATGCCCAGCTTGTCAGTGATCTCGCTCATCATGTCGCTCAGCATGGTGTCCATGCCGCCGTCAAGGCTCATCTTCGCAGCCAGGTCGGCCTTGTCGCTTTCAGAGGAGAACGCCATCTCTCCAAATCTGCTGAACGCTCCAGCATCGCTGCCAGCGCCCTCAACCCCGCCGCCCGCAAAGTTGCGCGCGTTGAATTCGCGAATGAACTGCGAACCCACGTTGCTGGTCATGATGATGATGGCGTTGCGAAAGCTCACCACACGCCCCTGCCCGTCGGTCAGACGGCCGTCATCGAGCACCTGCAGCAAGATGTTGAAGACATCCTGATGCGCCTTCTCTATCTCATCCATAAGAATCACGCAGTAGGGTCTGCGACGCACGGCCTCGGTCAGCTGTCCGCCCTCATCGTAGCCCACATAGCCCGGAGGCGCGCCTATCAGGCGCTGCACGCTGAACTTCTCCATGTACTCGCTCATATCAATACGCACTAAGGCGCGCTCGTCATCAAAGAGGAACTCAGCCAGCGTCTTGGCCAGCAGGGTCTTGCCCACGCCGGTGGGCCCCAAAAACAGAAAGGTGCCAATGGGCTTGTCGGGGTCAGCCAAACCAGCCCGGCTGCGCCTGATGGCGCCGGCCACCGCGGCCACGGCCTCGTTCTGCCCCACAACATGCTCGTGGAGCTGCTCTTCCAGGTGCACCAGCTTCTCCAGCTCACCTTGCATCATCTTGGAGATGGGTATGCCCGTCCAGTTGCTGACGACAAGGGCGACCTCCTCCTCGGTGACCTCCTCCTTTAAAATGCTACCCTCCTCCTGCTTGTGCTCCAGTGTCTCGGTTGCATCTTCTATCTGCTGCTCAAGCTGGGGGATGGTCGCGTAGCGCAGCTCGGATGCCTTCTGCAGGTCGTTCTCGCGCGTGGCCCGTTCATAGTCTATCTGCGCCTGCTCAAGCTCTGCCTTCAGCGTCTGTACGCGATCGATGACGTCCTTCTCGTTTGACCACTCGGCCTTCATGACGTCCAGCTTCTGCTGCACCTCAGCCATGTCCCTGCGCAGGTCCTCAAGCCGCTCCTTGGAGGCCGCGTCGGTCTCCTTCAACAGCGCCTGCTCCTCTATCTGCATCTGGATCAGCTGGCGGCCAACGGTGTCGATCTCCTCGGGCATCGAGTCTATCTCTATGCGCAGACGGCTGGCCGCCTCGTCCATCAGGTCGATGGCCTTGTCCGGCAAAAAGCGGTCCGCAATATAGCGGTTGGACAGCTCTGCGGCCGCGACAATGGCGGCATCGGTGATGCGCACGCCGTGATGGATCTCGTATTTCTCCTTAAGGCCTCGCAGGATGGAGATGGTGTCCTCCACCGTGGGCTCGCCCACGTAGACCGGCTGGAAGCGCCGCTCCAGCGCCGCGTCCTTCTCCACGTACTTGCGGTACTCGTCCAGGGTGGTCGCACCAATGGCATGCAGCTCGCCGCGTGACAGCGCCGGCTTCAGCATGTTGCCCGCATCAAGCGAACCGTCGCCGCCCGTGCCTGCCCCCACAATGGTGTGCAGCTCGTCGATGAACAGGATGATGTTCCCCGCTGCCTGTTCCACCTCGCGCAGCACGGCCTTCATGCGGTCCTCAAACTCGCCGCGGTACTTGGCGCCGGCCAACATGGCGGCTATATCTAGGGCCACAATGTCGCGGTCCTTCAGCGAAGAGGGCACGTCACCGGCCACAATGCGCTGGGCAAGCCCCTCCACAATGGCGGTCTTTCCCGTTCCCGGTTCGCCGATAAGTACGGGGTTGTTCTTGGTGCGCCTACTGAGCACCTGGATGGTGCGGCGGATCTCCTCGGATCGCCCTATCACCGGGTCCAGCTTGCCGGCGCGGGCTGCTTCGGTGAGGTTGCGGCCATAGCGCTCAAGCGCCTCGAACTCCACCTTGGTGGTCGCGTCGGTCACCCGTGAGCTGCCACGCAGCTCGCTGTAGGCCTGCTCCAGCCGTTTGGCGGTCACGCCGGCAACGCTTAAGGCCTTACCGGCCGCGCCTTTATCGTCAGCCAAAGCGATGAGCAGATGCTCCGTGGTGACAAAGCTGTCCTCCATCCTGGTGGCGGTCTTCTCCGCCACGTTGATGCAGCCCAAAAGCCGCTGTGAGGGCACCGCCATGGGAAGGGCTGCACTGCTGCTGACCTTGGGAGCCTTCTCGATCTGCGCGGTTATGGTCGCGTTGAGCGCGCCGGGGTCCGCCCCCACCCGCTCGATGATGCTGTTCAGGTTGCCCTCTTGTGAGTCCAGCAGCGCCTTGAGCAGGTGCTCCGGCTCCATCATGGCTACCTCCAGGTCGGCCGCTATCCCCATGGCCGCCTGGAAGGCCTCCTGCGAGGAAACCGCCCATTTATCCAGTCTCATGCTTAAATCCTATTCCTCGTGCCACCAGAGTGTCATTCCTCGTGCCAGAGCCTGATCGCTCTTGTGTTGGTACGCGCCAGCGCGGTTATCTGCTGCCGCATCTCAATCTCATGCAGCTGGCCTTCCAGCTTGCGCACACGCCGACGCAGGGTCTCTATCTCGTCCTCCCGTTTGGCCAGGCGCGTCTGCAGGTCGTGTATACGCAACACCCCGGCCAGGTTGATGCCCTCGCTGGTAAGCTCGCCTATCAGCTCCAGCTGCTCGATGTCCGCCTGCGAGTACAGCCGCGTGTTCCCCGATGACCGCTGCGGCATGACCAGCCCCTTGGCCTCGTAGATGCGCAGCGTCTGCGGGTGCACGCCCGCCAGTTCCGCCGCCACACTGATCATGTACAGCGGACGGTTACGGTCACTGTGTGCCATCTGTGGCCTCCTCCTCATCCTTCTTATCCTTCTTATCCTTCTCGTACTTCTCGTCATGCTTCTTCATCTCGCCGGGATCACCTGTATCGTCGCCATTCTCGTCATACAGCCAGTCAACCGCCGCCTGAGCCGCTGCCTCTCCTGACCGGCTTGCCTCTGCTGCCTGATCCGCCATATGGAACCTGGCCGCCGTGGTCCTGTCTACGATAAGCGCGCGTATGTCCGCGCCCAGCGGGTCAGAGGCAAAGGCAAAGGCCTCAAGGGCCGCTTTCTGCTCGGCGTTGAGCACAGCCGGTAGGGCCAGGCGCACGGTCACCTTGAAGTCGCCTGCACCCTTGCCTTTCACGCGCGGTGCACCCTTGTGCCGTATGACCAAAACACTGCCATCCTGGGTACCGGCGGGTATACGCAGCTTGACCATCGAGCCGTCGGGCGCTGGCACCACAATCTGAGCGCCCAACGCGGCCTCTGCCACGCTGATGGGCAGCTCCAAGAGCACATCCGCGCCCTTCCTGCGGTACAGCTCATGCGGCTTGATGGCGGTGACAATCACCAGGTCTCCCCGTTCACCGCCGCCCAAGCCTTCCCCTCCCTTGCCTTTATAACGCAGCTTGCCACCCTCAACAGCGCCTGCAGGTATCTTGACCTCCAGCTTCTGCGAGGTCTCACCAATGCGCACAGTCACCATCTTGGTAGCGCCGCTGAAAGCCTCCTCAAAACTGACACTCAGGGTCACTTGGACATCGCGGCCCTTCTGGGCGCGCTGCGGCATCTCCCAGTCCATGCCAAAGGCGCCTTCCCCATGCCGCATCCGGTTGAAGATGTCACCAATGCCACCCAGGTCGGCAAAGTCCGTCACCACGGTGCGCCAACTGCCGCCACCCTCCGCGCCGGCGCCACTCCAGTTGAAGGGGCTGCCCGCACGCGCCGCGCCGCCAAAGGCGCCAAATTTGAGCAGGGTATCGTATTCCTGGCGCTTCTCGGTGTCAGATAAGACCTCATAGGCCTCGCTGATGTCCTTGAACTTCGCCTCCTCACCACCCGCGTCGGGGTGGTGCTTGCGCGCCAGCTTCTTGAAATTCTTCTTTATCTCATCGGCGGAGGCGTCCTCGCTGACTCCTAGCACCTCGTAGTAATTCTTCTCAGCAACCACGCCTCACACCTCCTTCATCCGTGTTTCCGTCATTGCGAGGAGCGTCCTCTGGACGCGACGTGGCAACCTAGGGCAACAAGCTCTGGTTTTGGGCAGGATGGCTGAAGTACAACTCCCATCCTCATTCCCCGTCCACCGCATCTTCGCTTTCGCGCTTGGGGCCGCCCTCCGTCACCACAACCATCGCGGAACGAAGCACGCGCCCACCCATCTCATACCCCTTCTGATACACCTGCGCCACCGTCTCATCCGGCACGCTCTCATCGGTCTGCTTGCCTACCGCCTGGTGCAGCAGCGCGTCAAAGGCCTCCCCTTCCGGGTCCAAAACCTTGACGCCCTCCTTCTTCAGCACATCCTGGAGCTTGTTGTACACCGCCTCTATGCCGCCCTTGAGGCTCTCCACGCTGGCCGAATCAGAATGCGCAATCGCACGCTCCAGGTCATCCATCACCGGCAGCAGGCGCTCTACCAGGCCTTCTGCCGCGCGTTGGCGCTCCTGCACCCGCTCCTGATCGGTCCGCTTCCTAAAGTTATCCCACTCCGCCTGCAGCCGCAAAAAGCGGTCGCGGTATTCCTCTGCTTCGGCTTGGGCCATAACGAGAAGGTTGGGCCCTTCGGCGTCCACCTCTCCCACAGCCGCCTTAAGCTCCTCCAGCAACTCCTCTACGGCAGCCGCATCCGCGGCTGCCGCGCGGGCAGCAGCAGCCTCTGAGGCCGCCGGGTCCGTGGGTTGTCCGCCAGATGTGCGGGCGGCCCCTCGGGCTGCCTTGTCGGCAGCCCCGGCACCGTTGTCTATCTCATCGTTCTCATAAAACTCATCGGTATTCGCACTGTGCTTGCCTCTACGAGCAACCATGATTACCCCTATTTGTCCTCGTCGGCGTCCACTACCTCATAATCGGCCTCAACCACGTCGTCGCCGCCGGCTGATCCACCATCACCAGCGCCACCATCAGCAGCGCCAGCCGCAGCCTGCGCGTCAGCGTAGACTACCTCGGCCAGCTTGTAGCTGGCGGCCTGCAGCTTGTCGGTCTCAGCCTGGATCGCCTCCAGGTCAGAGCCCCCCAGCGCCTTGCGCACATCCGCAATCGCCTCGGTCACGGCGGTCTTGGTCTCCTCGGGAACCTTGTCACCCAGGTCAGCCATGGTCTTCTCGGTGGCATAGATCATGCTCTCCGCGTTGTTGCGGGTCTCAACCTCCTGCTTGCGCGCCGCGTCCTCATCGGCATGGCTCTTGGCATCCTGCACCATACGATCGACTTCGTTGTCGCTGAGAGCGGTCGAGCCCGAGATGGTGATCTTCTGTGACTTGCCCGTGCCCTTGTCCCTGGCGCTGACGTTCACAATGCCGTTGGCGTCGATGTCAAAGGTGACCTCGATCTGCGGGATACCGCGCGGCGCCGGCGGGATGTCGGTGAGGTGGAACCGGCCCAGTGTCTTGTTGCCGCCCGCCATCTCGCGCTCGCCCTGAAGCACGTGGATCTCCACCGAGGTCTGCCCGTCGGCTGCCGTGGAATAGACCTCTGTCTTACGAGTAGGAATGGTGGTATTGCGCTCGATCATCCTGGTCATGACGCCGCCCAGGGTTTCAACGCCCAAGGAGAGCGGGGTCACGTCGAGCAGCAAGATGCCCTCAACGTCTCCGGCGAGTACGCCGGCCTGCACGGCGGCGCCCAAAGCGACAACCTCGTCCGGGTTCACGCTCATGTTGGGTTCCTTGCCCGTGAGGCTCTTCACCAGTTCCTGCACGGCTGGCATACGGGTCGAGCCACCCACCAGTATGACCTCCGCCACCTCACCGATCTTGAGGCCGGCATCCTTCAGCGCGGTCTCAACCGGCTTCTTGCAGCGCTTGAGCAGGTCATCGGTGATGCGCTCGAACTCGGTGCGGGTCAACGTGTAGTCCAGGTGCTTGGGCCCGTTGGAGTCAGCCGTGATGAACGGCAGGTTGATGTTGGTCTGTGAGGTGGAGGAAAGCTCCATCTTGGCCTTCTCGGCAGCCTCCTTGAGGCGCTGCAGGGCCATCTTGTCGACCTTCAGGTCGATGCTGTTGTCAGACTGGAACTTATCGGCCAGCCAGTTGATGACGCGCTGATCCCAGTCATCGCCACCCAGGTGGTTGTCGCCAGAGGTCGACAACACCTCAAAGACGCCGTCGGAGATCTCCAACACGCTGACGTCAAAGGTGCCGCCGCCCAGGTCGAAGACCAGGATCTTCTCGTCCTCGCCCACCTTGTCCAGGCCGTAGGCCAGCGATGCGGCCGTGGGCTCGTTGATGATGCGCATGACCTCAAGGCCGGCAATGCGGCCGGCGTCCTTGGTGGCCTGGCGCTGTGCGTCATTGAAGTAGGCAGGCACGGTGATGACGGCCTGCGTGATGGTGGAGCCCACGTGCTTCTCGGCATCGCTCTTGAGCTTCTGCAGCACCATAGCGCTGATCTCCTCAGGCGTGAAGTCCTTGCCGTCGATATCCACAAGTACCCGGCCGTCCTTGCCGTTCTTCACCTTGTAGCTGATGGTGCCGCGCTCCGATGAGGTCTCGCGGTAGTCGCGCCCAATGAAGCGCTTGATGGAAGAAACCGTGTTCTCAGGATTGGTAACCGCCTGGTTCTTGGCAGCCTTGCCAACCACGCGCTCGCCATCCTTACGGAATCCTACAACAGACGGTGTGGTCCGATCGCCCTCCGCACTGACAATGATGGTGGGCTCGCCGCCCTCCATGACTGCCATAGCTGAGTTGGTGGTTCCCAGGTCGATTCCCAATATCTTTGCCATAGTCTCTCATTCCTTTCACTAAAACTGATGGATCCTGCCAGAAACTGTCTGTGTTCTGTTATGTCAAGGAGCATAAAATCTAAGTCGCCCATTGTCAACTTTCATGCCGCGTTGTTACTCAGGTGTAACCAAAAGCTGATATGGTGAAGCAGGGAGGCATCATGACAAAGGGCATCATAACAAAGGGTGACAAAGGGGACGGTACGATTTGTCCCACTTTTCTGTGAAAAGTGGGACAAATCGTAC
>WRHL01000079.1 GCA_009783245.1 Coriobacteriia bacterium | reverse complement strand
TGGAATGGTAGTTTTCTTTTGCTTGGAAGAGGATTGCCTCGCGTTCTTTGCGGCTTTCGACTGCGCTCTTGTAGGCGCTTTCTGCTGCGCCTTAACGGGCTTGGTATCAGCCTTCTTCTCGTCTTTCTTCTCGACAACAGGTGACTGGGAGGCAGATTTCGCAGCCTGCTTGCCAGCTTTCTTATCGACAATCGGCGATTGCGGAACTGATTCCCCGGCCTTGCTTGTCTCGGTAGCCTTCTTCTCGCTATTCTTGTTGGCTTTCTTTCCCTGCTTTGAGGTCTTCTTTGCCATTTCTATCCTGTCATATCATTTGAGCCAAAACATCAAGGGGCCTGCGATAAGCAGTCACCCTCAATGAGATGGCAGGCCAGGAGGGATTCGAACCCCCAACATGCGGTTTTGGAGACCGCCGCTCTACCAATTGGAGCTACTGGCCTTTACCTTACCGAGTCTCTCTGTGCAGCGTATGCCCACCGCACCATTTACAGTACTTCTTGTACTCAATGCGCTCGGGATTACTCTGCTTGTTCTTCTTGGTCGTGTAATTGCGTCGCTTACACTCCATACACGCCAAGGTGACCAACGTACGCATCTTTTCTCTCAATCTTGTACACAAGGCAGCCCGACACGCATGATTGCGCAGATGCCGGGCTGCTCGGTTTTACAGGTCCCTACTTGAGGATCTTGGTCACGCGGCCGGAGCCGACCGTGCGCCCGCCCTCGCGGATTGCGAAGCGGAGGCCTTCCTCCATGGCGATGGGGTTGATCAACACGCCGCTGATCAGCACGTTATCGCCAGGCATGACCATTTCGATGCCCTCAGGCAGGTGGGCAACACCGGTTACGTCGGTGGTGCGGAAGTAGAACTGTGGACGATATCCATCGAAGAACGGTGTATGACGGCCGCCCTCTTCTTTTGTCAGGATGTAGACCTGACCCTCGAACTCAGTGTGCGGGGTAACGCTCTTGGGCTTGCAGAGCACCTGGCCGCGGACGATCTCCTCGCGCTTGATGCCACGGAGCAGGATGCCCACGTTATCGCCGGCCTCGCCCTGGTCGAGGATCTTACGGAACATCTCAACGCCGGTGCAGACCGTCTTCTGGGTCTCGCGGATGCCAACGATCTCAACCTCGTCACCCATGTGGATGATGCCGCGCTCGATACGGCCGGTGGCAACGGTGCCACGACCGGTGATGGTGAAGACGTCCTCAACCGCCATGAGGAAGGGCTTCTCGGTGTCACGCGCAGGTGTGGGAATGAACTCGTCAACAGCCTTGAGCAGCTCCCAGATGGACTCCTTGGCTTCCTCGTCGCCCTCAAGGGCCTTCAGGGCGGAGCCGCGGATGACCGGGGTGTCATCGCCGGGGAACTCGTAGCTGGAGAGCAGGTCGCGGACTTCCATCTCGACCAGTTCAAGCAGCTCTTCGTCGTCGACCATGTCGCACTTGTTGAGGTAGACCACAATGTAGGGCACGCCTACCTGGCGGGCGAGCAGGATGTGCTCGCGGGTCTGGGCCATGGGGCCGTCATTAGCGGCGACAACCAGGATGGTACCGTCCATCTGTGCGGCGCCGGTGATCATGTTCTTGACGTAGTCGGCGTGGCCGGGGCAGTCAACATGAGCATAGTGACGGCTCTCTGTCTGATACTCGATGTGAGCGATGTTGATGGTGATACCGCGCTCGCGCTCCTCGGGAGCCTTGTCGATCTGATCGAATGGTGTGTAGTCTGCCCAGCCCTTCTCGGACAGGGTCTTTGAGATAGCCGCGGTCAACGTGGTCTTGCCATGGTCGATATGACCGATGGTGCCGATGTTAACATGTGGCTTGTTGCGCTCGAACTTTGCCTTTGCCATTAGTATCCTCCTTAAGGATGACCGCGCCCTTGCAGGGCATTACTAACCTGATCTAGTCCAACTTACAAACGCGGGAAGCGTTCTCTTTCCTGGTAGCGGTGATTGGATTTGAACCAATGACGCCACGGGTATGAACCGTGTGCTCTGACCAACTGAGCTACACCGCCGGCTTGTCTTTTTTCCGCTTGGCGTTGTTGGCTGCTCTGCGCTCCTTGGTCGCGTATTCAGATACGCTCCCTGCGGTGCTCGCTTGCCGCCTAGCCAAACGAAAAAAATCCTTCGCTGGTACCCGACTCTTTCAACTAAGGTACCAACGTTGCTTGTTACTGGAGCCCACAACCGGACTTGAACCGGTGACCTCTTCCTTACCAAGGAAGTGCTCTACCTGCTGAGCTATATGGGCCCTCACTTGTCTTTTTTCCGTCTGGCGTTGTTGGCTGCTCTGTGCTCCTCAGTCGCGTATTCATATACGCTCCTTGCGGTGCTCGCTTGCCGCCTAGCCAGGCGAAAAAAATCCTACGCGAGTTGTTTGAAAAATGGTGGAGGCGCGTGGATTCGAACCACGGTAGGCATAGCCAACGGGTTTACAGCCCGTCCCCTTTAGCCACTCGGGCACACCTCCGGTTTCTAACTCTTCCTGTGCACTTTTCAAGTTGCGCGCTTGCGCGAACACAGTATCACCTGTGAACACAAGCTCTGGAATCTTACTGTATTGACTTCCCAGTGTCAACGAATAACACGCCCTCGGGCGTATCTATACCCCGGCGCATGCTTTCAAACGTACGAAATCCGGTTTTCATTTACTAATATATGAGTAATCGTGTATCGTTAGCAAAGCAGTTTTGTGCTTTCTTCAAGAGGAAGGGCTGTCATGACAATCCTCAATCAGATATCTGAAGCCGTCCAAGCGGGCAAGAAGAATGACGTGGCGATACTGGTACAACAGGCGATCGATGAAGGCATGCCTGTCCAGCAGGTACTCGATGAGGGTTTGATCGCAGGAATGGGGATCATAGGTGAGAAATTCTCGAGAAATGAGATATTCGTTCCTGAGATGCTGATAGCAGCGCGCGCGATGACAGCAGGGACAACGCTGTTGCGTCCCCTGCTCATTGAAGAGGGCATACCGGCAAAAGGCAAGGCGATCATCAGCACCGTAAAGGGTGATGTGCACGACATCGGCAAGAACCTGGTCCGCATGATGCTGGAAGGCAAGGGCATTGAGGTTGTGGATCTTGGCGTAGACATAGAGCCCGATGTTATCGTCGACCATATCAAGGGGGATGAGGCTCTGCAGCTAGTCTGCCTGTCATCGCTGCTGACCACCTCCATGACGGTACTTGAGGAGACGGTGAGGAGAATCGACGAGGCCGGATTGCATGACAGGGTGAAGATCCTTATTGGCGGTGCGCCTGTGACGCAGGCTTTTGCCGATAAGATCGGCGCTGATGCCTATGCGCCAGATGCTGCCACGGGAGCGGAAAAGGCGGTTGATCTGCTTGCTGGCTGACCAGTGGTAGATAATGGTTGTGCGTTGTAACGTGAGTTTTCTTGTTCGTCCAACAATCCAAAAGGGGGCACGGTGAGGAGTGACAATGATAATCATCGGTGAGAAGATAAACGGTTTCATTCCGCGAACGCTGGCGGCTATTGAAGACAGGGACGAGAAGTACATCCGCTTTCTTGCCGAGAAGCAGTCTGAACGCAACGCCAAATACCTCGATATCTGCGCTGGAGTCGCACCAGAGAAAGAGCGCGACACCTTGAAGTGGCTCTGTGAGGTGGTTCAGTCGGCAACCGACACCCCCATCTGCCTGGATAGCTCGGACCCGCAGATCCTGGTCGATATGATTGCTGAGATCGAAGTGCCGGGTATGATCAATTCCGTTTCCCTTGAGGCGAATAAATGCGAGATAGTCCTTTCCAAGATCGCGGACTCGGATTGGAAGGTCATAGCGTTGACCTGCGATGACAACGGGACCCCCGACGACCCCTCCGTCAAGTTCGACATCGCCTGCAAGCTCATTGCGAAGGCAAACGCCGTAGGTATCACTAACGACCGCATCTTCATCGACCCACTGGTCACCACTCTAGCAACCAAGGAGAACTCTTTAGTCAGCTTCACCAAGGCTATCCGCCTGATCAGGGCTGAGTTCCCTGATGTCCATATCACCTCGGGGCTTTCGAACATCTCGTATGGTATGCCCAACCGCAAGGCGATCAACATGCAGTTCCTGTCGCTTTCCATGGCCGCTGGCATGGATAGCGCGATTCTGGATCCCTTGTCCCCCGACATGCAGGCGACCATCCACGCGACAGATGCCCTGCTTGGCAACGACGAATTCTGCATGGAGTACATAGCCGCCTACCGCGCCGGCCTCTTCGACAACTGACAGATTAAAAAAGCCCCTTTCGGGGCTGTTCTAATCTGGAGCTGGTAGAGGGACTCGAACCCACAACCTACGGTTTACAAAACCGTTGCGCTACCGTTGCGCCATACCAGCGTTGTGTCCACACAGTTTAGCTGAGACCAGGGTTTTTTTCAAAAACTTTCTCAAACCTCTTGCGTTCTATAATATTATACGGTATATAATATTATATATGAAAAAGGATTGAGGAGGTGAATCGAGTGGCTTTTCAGATTACAGCAAGCTTGCTGGACGCTTGCGTCCTCTCCATGCTTTCCCATGACGATACCTACGGCTATGAGCTCACACAGAACCTGCGTGAGAGCCTTCAGGTATCTGAATCGACTCTGTATCCCGTTCTACGACGCTTGCAAAGCAATGAGTTCCTTAAGACGTACGACCTGCCGCATCAGGGACGGAATCGAAGGTACTACGCAATCACGGAGAGTGGCAAGGTACAACTGGACGAGTTTCAAGGTGATTGGAAGACCTTTCGAGACAGGATCGATGATTTCCTGGGGAGTGATGACTGATGGATAAGACAACGTACCTGTCGGAACTGGAAAAAGAGCTCAAAGGCCTCTCAGACTCTGATCGAGATAGCGCTCTTTCCTACTACACCGAATACCTTGACGACGCAGCATCTGAAGGGCAAGAGGACGCCAACAGCGTTCTGGGAAGCCCCCACACACTTGCTGCTCAGATCAAAGCTGACTACGCCATGAGCTCGTCAGCGCTTGACATAGAGCCAGTGTTGTCAAGCAGGCAAAAAGTCCAGGATGCACAGCAGGCGCCTGAGCCCTTTGTGGCGCCAGCGCCAGGCTTCACGCCACCACCCCCGGCTGCCCCAGGTTATCAACCTGGTAATCAACCTGGTTATCAACCCGGTTATCAGCCTGGCTACCAACCTGCCTACCAGTCTGCCTACCCGCCCTCGCAGGGGTACCCACCGCAACCATCTCCACAAAGCCAACCCAAGAAGAAGTCCGGCATGGGTGTGGTATGGACGGTCATCCTTGCCATCCTGGCAATACCGGTAGGAATCCCGCTGGCCGCTGCGTTGTTCGCTCTTATCGTCGCCGTGCTTGCAGTTCTCTTCTCCCTGCTCATCGCGCTGGCAGCCATCGTCTTCTCCTTTGCCGTAGGCGGCCTGGTGGCATTTGCTGCGGGAGTCTTCCTACTCTTTGCCAGCTTCCCCGTTGGCCTGTTCTATCTGGGCTCAGGGTTACTGCTTGTGGGGCTTGCCATCTGCCTTGGCATCGCCTTTTGGTATCTATGGCGCGCAGCAATCAGGGGTGTCGCCAAGCTCTTTAACAGGATTCGCATGAGACTGACAAAGAAGGGAAGGGCGGCATAATGAGCAAAGCAATCAGAAACCTCCTGATTCTTGCGGGAGTATTGGTTATCGTTGGAGCCATCATCGCCGGCGCTGGTTTCGCCCTGGGGGGCATGCGCTCGATCAACTTGACCAGGGAAGGCCCCATTGTCATAGGCGCTGACTCCAGGGATATGATGGTTGTTGACGAGAAGTACAGCAAGATAACCGCCTTGGACGTTTCGATGGATTTGGGAGAGTTTGAGCTGGTAGAAGGCGACTCTTTCTCGCTCACTGGGAGATATACCTCTGGGATCCAGCAGTTTGAAGTCACGGAGAAGAACGGTGTCCTCACCATCAGATTGAAGCAGATCTCAAGGATTGGGATTGGGTACATCGGCGTGAACGGTTTTCATGATCAACTGACGTTCACCTATCCCAAGGGGACAAAGTTCACATCCGTGGAGGTCTCACTGAGCCTGGGAAGCCTGAGTGCCCGCAACCTTGAGGCGGAGACCTTGCGTGTCACGTTGGATCTGGGTGAGTTCTCTGGTAACACCATCACTGCTGAATCCATGTATGCGCAGCTCAACCTTGGCGGCTGTACGATAAACGGCTTGACGATCACCAAGGACGGCAGTTTCAAACTTGACAGCGGGAGTCTCAGCCTGAGGAATGCAACGGCCAATAATCTGGTTATGAAGAATAATCTGGGAGGGGTTGATTATTCCGGCACACTGACGGGGACTTGCAGGGCTGATCTGGACCTGGGGTCGCTCTCTCTGAAGCTGGACAACAAAGAGGGCGAGGTGGATTACCACGCCAAGGCCGACCTGGGTAGCATCAAGGTCAACGGACGCGAGCAGGGGTCGTCAGTGAGCAGAGGTGTCACGTCACCACGCTGTACGCTGGAGATCACTCTTTCGCTGGGGAGTGCTGAGCTGAGCTTTAAGTAATCTCCGTTCATCTGAGTGGCTTGATACTGCGTTGCCTTCGGGCTCTTGTACGAGCGCGTACACCAAGTACGCTTACTCGCACAAGAGCCCTTGGCGCCTTCTCAGGTTTTCGTCATTGCGAGCGTAGCGCGCAGCGCGCAGCGTGGCAACCTAGGGCCGCAGATGTGTGGTTTTATGCAGGATGGCTGAAGTGACGCTTAGTTAGATGGCAGCTGGTAACTGTCTTGCAGCAATTTGGGCGGCTTCAGTAGGAGTCACCGCCTTAGGCCGCCTGTTTCTGAGTTGCGGGGGAATCTGCTCGCACATATTGCCCCAGAACCGTTTGGGCATGAAGTTGCGCTGGCAGGTGGGATTGCACCGCTCTGCGATTGCGATGGTGTCAAAGAAGGTTTGCCACAGAAACTGGAACTCATCTTCCGCCTCAGTCTGGCCGGGCACCGTGATGTCGCGGGCATCCACAAGCCACCACTGCTCGGTATCAAAGACACCTGCCAGGCCATGCGCATCGTCGTAAATGATGAAAGGCTGCACGTTGAAGCGGTCGGCAAAATGCCCCATGATGAGCGGCACCACGCTGGCCTTGGGCGTGATGCGCGAGAAGAACACGCCGCTTTCCAACTGCGCGAAACGGACGAACATCAGCATGTAGTGCGCCTCCCAACCCACCTGCTTTTGGATATCCTCAAAAGCGGCCACCGCAGGATGGGCAAGATGTGAGCAGGACCTCCTCCCCTTTCTCATGGTATAGAGCAGGTAGTCAGAGATCACGCCACCTTTCTTATCGTCATCTGAGAGGAAGACCTGCTTGATACTCTCATACCGTGCATTGCCAAGCGTAGTGCTGATGCCGTTCTTCACGCGCTCTGCCTTGTTGAGGTCTGTGGCAATAGGGATGTACGAGTAGAGCAGGCTCTGCTGCAGGTGCTGCTCCTCCACGATGTTCAGGGGTTGCTCCTTGCGGCTGAACGCCTCGAAGACCGCTGTGAGCATGCCTTCTAAGGTGCCATCATAGAGGTAGACCAGTTGCGCGACATCCAGGGAAGCGTTGGCGCATGCATTCATGAGGCGACTCCTGCAAAGGCAGGGATTGCTGTTGCTGGTAGCGCGGGAACCGGGAGTTGTGTGATTGGGGTGGCTGGCATGTCGAGGAGCGAGAGCTGGCCTTCCATCACACCTTTGAAGCGGCGCTTCTTAGCCTCGCTGATCAGCTCTTGATAGATGTTGAGTGGGTCGAAGAGCACTCCTTCTGAAAAAACGCCATTACAGGTGATGAAGTATTTCGCCCGTTTAAGCGTGATGTTGAGCCGTTTGAGGTCGTCAAAGCGCAGGCGCCTCTCTTTTCTGGCGACCATGATCCGCTTGGCGCCTTTGACGCCCACCCCCGGGATACGGAGCAGCATCTCATACGGCGCCTTGTTCACCTCTGCCGGGAACTGGTCTATGTGGTTGATGGCCCAGTTGCATTTGGGGTCGATCAGCGGGTCAAGGAAGGGGTGTTCTTCATCGATGATCTCATCCACGTCGAACTCATAGAAACGCATGAGCCAGTCGGCCTGGTACAGGCGGTGCTCGCGCAATAGCGGAACCTCGCTGGTTGTTGGAAGGAGTGGGTTTCGATTGATTGGGATATAAGCGCTGAAGAACACGCGCCTCAGCTCAAGCTTCTGGTAGAGGTTGGCTGAGAGCTTGAGGATGTGGTAATCACTCTCAGGCGAGGCGCCGATGATCATCTGGGTGCTCTGCCCGGCGGGTACAAAGCGAGTGCGACGCATGGTGGACAGTTGCTTGTCCTGGTAGTTTTCCTTGATGCCATCGCGGATGAAGGCCATAGGTTTTATGGCCGCCTCCCCCGCCTTCTCTGGCGCCAACAGCTTGAGGCTCTGCTCAGAGGGGAACTCGATGTTCAGGCTCATACGGTCAACCAGCACGCCCAGCCGGATGAGCAGCTCCTCAGAGGCTCCCGGGATAGCCTTCGCATGTATATAGCCGCGAAAGCCGTATTCCTCACGCAGGATGCGGATCGCCTCGCACATCCGTTCCACAGTGTAGTCAGGGGTCCTCAACACCCCCGAGGACAGGAAGAGCCCTTCGATATAGTTGCGGCGATAGAAACCGATGGTCAGTTCAGCCAGTTCGCGTGGGGTGAAGGTGGCGCGCGGTATCTCATTGGAACGACGATTCACACAATAGGCGCAGTCGAAGCTACAGACGTTGGAGAGCAGCACCTTAAGCAGCGCGACACAACGACCGTCCGCCGAGAAGGCATGGCAGATGCCCGCCTTGGTGGTCGCTCCCAACTGCCCCTTGGCCGCTTGCCTGTCCACCCCACTGCTTGTGCAGGCGACATCATACTTCGCAGCGTCTGAGAGTATGGTGAGCTTATCCAGCAACTCCATGTACACAATCCCCTCTGAGCGAACATATGTTTGTATCATCCTATCCAAACATATGTTCGCTGTCAAGGATGAACCACTGTGCTATACTTTCCACTCGCACAGCGAATGTGGGGCATTAGCTCAGCTGGGAGAGCGCGTGGCTGGCAGCCATGAGGTCAGGGGTTCAAGTCCCCTATGCTCCACCAAATTACTCGATAATACTAGCAGTATTATCGAGTAATTTGCATAGTAGGGGACTTGAACCCGTA
>WRHL01000078.1 GCA_009783245.1 Coriobacteriia bacterium | reverse complement strand
CCCAGCCAAGTGCATCAATCAGGAGGCGTGCACCGCCTGTCTGAACTGCGCGGTTATGTGTCCTGACGTGGCGATTACGGTTGAGAGGTAGAGGTAAGAGCATGGGTGAGAAAGTATTGATGAAGGGGAATGAGGCGCTTGCCGAGGCTGCCATACGGGCGGGCTGCAGGCACTTCTTTGGCTACCCCATAACGCCGCAGACCGAGCTTGCGGCCTATATGTCACGGCGGATGCCCAAGGTGGGTGGCACCTACCTGCAGGCTGAAAGCGAGATCGCGGCCATCAACATGGTGTACGGCTGCTCGGCGGGGGGCAAGCGTGCCATGACCTCAAGCTCGTCACCAGGTGTGAGCCTGAAGGGCGAGGGCATCTCCTATATGATAGGCGCTGATCTGCCGGGTCTGATCATCAATATCCAGCGTGGCGGCCCGGGCCTGGGAGGGATCCAGCCCAGCCAGGCCGACTATTGGATGGCAACGCGGGCAACCGGCCACGGTGACGGGCATGTGATTGTCTTTGCACCCTCAACCGTGCAGGAGATGGCGGATTCTGTAGCGCTGGCCTTTGAGCTGGGCGACAGGTACCGCACGCCTGTCATGGTACTGGCGGACGGACTGTTGGGTCAGATGATGGAGCCGGTGGAGCTACCGGAGCCGCTGTCTTTGGAGGATTTACCAGCAAGACCTTGGGCCATAGACGGCCACAGGGGTCAGCGGAAGTCCAACAACGTCAACTCGCTTTATCTGGTTGCGCAGGAACTGGAAGACGCCATACAGGCGCGCTTTGACAGATATGAACAGATAAAGGCCACCGAACAACGCTTTGAAGGCTTCATGACAGAAGACGCAGATGTGGTGCTGGTGGCCTATGGAGCGGCATCCCGCATCGCGCGTAGCGCGGTGGGCAAGGCCCGCAAGCTGGGGATAAAGGTGGGGCTTATCCGGCCGATCACACTGTGGCCCTTCCCGGTTGACGCCATCGAGGCTGCGGTTGACCAGGCTAAGGCCTTTTTGGTGACCGAGTTCTCCATGGGGCAGATGGTGGATGATGTGCGCCTGGTGGTCAACGGGCGCAGGCCGGTGAGCTTCTTTGCGCATACCGGCGGCATTGTGCAGACCCCCGATGAGGTGGTCGAGGCGCTCAAGCGCGTGGCCGCCGGTGAGACTATCAACCTGGTGCCCAGGCACGGCAAGCTGACAGGAGACCTGTGATGAGCAAGACAATGGCTGCGACCGCAACTGCTGTTGCGGTTGTGGAAAAGGAACAGCAATCGCCCAGGGTGAAAAAGGAGAAGTCACCTATCCTCTTCTCACGACCTCAGGCGCTTTCTGACAAGGTGACCAACTACTGCCCGGGCTGTACCCATGGCATAATCCAGCGCCTGGTCGCTGAGACCATAGATGAACTGGGCATAGTGGGCTCCACGGTGGGAGTCTGCCCTGTGGGATGCAGCGTGACGGCCTATGAGTTCTACAGCTGCGATATGGCACAGGCAGCCCATGGCCGCGCACCGGCCGTGGCGACCGGCCTCAAGCGGGCACATCCCGAGAACACCATCTTCACCTATCAGGGTGATGGCGACCTTGCCTCCATTGGCATGGCCGAGACCATCCATGCGGCAACGCGGGGCGAGAAGATCACCCTCATCTTCATCAACAATGCCATCTACGGCATGACAGGCGGGCAGATGGCGCCCACCAGCCTTCCCGGTCAGGTCACCCAGACCTCACCCTATGGGCGCGATGTGGCAACTGCCGGGTATCCCATCCGCGTCTGTGAGCTGCTCTCCACACTTGACGGTGTGGCGCTTGCCCAGAGGGTCACGGTCAACAACCCCAAGAACGTCCGCGCTGCCAAACGCGCCATCAAGAAGGCCTTCACCTATCAGGTAGAGGGCCTGGGCTTCACCATTGTTGAGGTGCTTGCCACCTGCCCCACCAACTGGGGCATGTCAGCGCCTCAGTCCTTCACCTGGCTTGAAGAGAACATGATCCCGTACTATCCGCTGGGCGTGTACAAGGACATCAAGGCGGAGCAAGCGGTGGACAAGGCTGCTCAGGCAAGGGATGATGCCTGATGGAAAAAGGGAGCAATCTCAACATCATGGTTGCCGGCTTTGGCGGCCAGGGCATCCTGTTCGCAGGGAAGATAGTCGCCTACGCCGGGATGATCGACGGCCGCGAGATATCATGGCTGCCTTCCTACGGGCCCGAGATGCGCGGCGGTACGGCCAACTGCAGCGTCTGTCTGTCTGATGACCCTATCGGCTCACCGTTGGTGACCGACCCTGACGTGCTTATCGCCATGAACCTGCCCTCTTACGAGAAGTTCGTCGATCACGTGGCGCCCGGGGGCATCATCATAGTCGATTCTACCATGGTGGCAGGCTTCACCGAGCGCAAGGACATCCAATACCACAAGGTGCCGGCAACGGCGCTGTCAGAAGAGCATGAGCTGCAGGGGCTTGCCAACGTCATCTTGATAGGCAGGTTGCTGGGGGCGACGGGGTTTTCCACGCGTGAGGTCTGCGAGCTGGCCATTGACAAGAGCGTCTCGGCCAAGCACACCGACCTTACCGCGCCCAACAAGCGGGCGCTTGCGCTGGGGGAGATGTGGGAAGGGGATTGATATGAGCGCGATCAGCAGCCCAGATAACATGCAGGCGACTGGCAGCCAGTTCAAGGAGCTGGCGCAGCGCATTGCCGGGCTGCGCGACGCCTGTGGCTATACCGCTGAGGAGTTCGCGGACAGGTTGGGTGTGGATCGCGCGGTGTATAGCGCGTACGAGGAAACGGGGTTTGACGTGCCGGCAAGTGTGCTCATGAGCATTGCCAACGTCTGCAACGTAGACATGGCCGTCCTCCTCACCGGCGGGTCATCGCACCTGGATACCTATCAGGTTGTACGTGCGGGCAAGGGACAGGCCATCAAGCGCTTCCCCGGCTACCATTTTCAGGATCTGGCGTACAACTACAAAGGAAAGGTCATGCAGCCGCTGCTCGTGACGCTGGATCCCAGCGACGAGCCGGCAGAGTTGGTAACCCACCCCGGTCAGGAGTTCAATTACGTGACTAACGGGATCGTGATCCTGGTGTTCGCTGACCGTGAGATAGTGCTCAATGTGGGCGACAGCGTGTATTTCAACCCGCAGATCCCCCACGGCCAGCGCTGCGGCGGCGGAGAACCGGCGACTTTTGTCACCATGATCACCTAAAACAGGAAGCCAAACAGCAGATGAACCATATACTTGCAAAGTATTGTCCTCGGATAGACTTTGATTCTTACGAGGACTTCTACGATAACTTCAAAATCACCGTGCCCGCGGACTTCAACTTCGCCTATGACGTGGTGGATGAGTGGGCGCGGGTTGAGCCCTCAAAGCGGGCCCTTGTCTGGTGTGATGACCACGATGAGGAAAAGGTCTTGACCTTCTCGGATATCTCTGGGCTCTCTGACCGGTTGGCCAATGCGCTGTGGGGCTTGGGCATCCGCAAGGGGGACGTGGTAGTGCTCAGTCTGCGGCAGCGTTGGGAGTACTGGGTCTGCGCGATGGCGCTCTGCAAGCTGGGGGCCATACTCATCCCCACCACCACGCAGCTCACCAAGAAGGACCTGGTGTATAGGGTGAATGCCTCTGGCGCCAAGGCGCTGATCGTGCTTGATGACCCCTATGTCATCGATCAGGTGGAGCTGGCCTCGCCTGAGTGCCCCACACTTGCATGGCGTGTGTTGGTTGATACGCGGGAGGATGGCGTCGATGCGGCCTCTGGGGGCCGTGACGGTTGGTTGGACTTTGCCTCGCTTATGGATGGCGCCAGCAAGGTGTGGATGCGCCCGGTGGGGGAGGATGCGACCTCCAATGACGACATCATGCTCATCTACTTCACATCTGGGACCACGGGGCTTGCAAAGATGTGCCAACACAGCTTTGTGCATCCGCTGGGCCATATATTGACCGCTAAATACTGGCAACAGGTGCAGGAGGATAAGCTGCATTGCTCGGTTACCGACAGCGGCTGGGCGAAGTTCGGCTGGGGCAAGATCTATGGCCAGTGGATTGCCGGAGCCACCATCTTCGCCTACGACACGTTACGCTTTGACCCACTCAAACTGCTTGAGCGGATTGCCAGATACCAGGTGACCACCTTCTGTGTGCCGCCCACCATGTACCGCTTCATGTTGCAGGAGGATGTCGCCTCCTTTGACCTGAGCTGTGTGGAGAACTTCACTACAGCGGGTGAGCCGCTCAACGCCGACGTCACCAACCGCTGGCTTACGGCCACTGGCAAGATGATCCGCGAGGGTTTTGGCCAGACCGAAGGCCCGGTGTTGGTCGCGACCTTTCCTTGGATAGAGCCGCGTCCGGGATCCATGGGCAAACCTTCGCCCTTGTTAGGCATCAAGCTGTTGGATGATGTCGGTGAACCGGTGGAGGACGGTGAGGAAGGCAGTATCTGTGTGACGGGTCTGAAGCAGGGCCATCCGCCTGGCCTGTTTGTGGGGTATTACCGTAACCCTGAAGCCACAAGGGCAGCTGTAGGTGGCGACTACTACGACCTCCACGACGTCGCATGGCGCGACCAGGACGGTTACTACACCTTTATAGGGCGCAATGACGACGTCATCAAGTGCTCTGGTTATCGCATCGGCCCCTTTGAGGTGGAAAGCGCGTTGGTGGCGCATCCTGCAGTAATCGAGTGTGCAGTCACTGCAGCCCCTGATGAGGTGCGGGGCAGCGTGGTCAAGGCGACCATAGTGCTGGCTCGAGGAATAGAACCTTCTGAGGATCTGAAGAAGGAGTTGCAGGACCATGTGAAGAAGGCCACTGCTCCGTACAAGTATCCGCGTATAATAGAGTTTGTAGAGGAATTACCCAAAACCATAGGGGGAAAGATCAAGCGGGCCCAGATACGTGCAACCGATGAAGGTGGCGCTTGGGATGGATAATGGAAAAATGGAGGTAGGTAATGATTTGCTTGAATTGTGGGAACGAGATAGCTGAATCGAGTCAGTTCTGTACCTACTGTGGGACGGTGATCCAACCGCAACAGCCAGCAGAGCCTCAGCAGGCATCAGAACCGCCGCAAGCGGCAGAACCGTCGCAGATGCCTTATCCACCAGCGCCAGAAGCGGCTCAACCAGCATATCCGCAATCGCAAGACCTCTATCAAACAGCGGGCCAGCAAGCGTACCCACCACCACAAGCGCCCTATCCAGCGATGACACAGCCGTATCCGCCAGCGGCTCAGTCGCCCTATACTCAGCAACAGTCGCCCTATGCACAACAACAGTCGCCCTATGCACAACAACAGACACCTTATCCTGCCTATGGGCAACCCTACGCCACAGAGCCACAACCCAAGAAGAAGACAGGGCTGGTAATCGGGTTGGTGGTTGGTGCGGTGGCGCTGATAGCGCTTGTGATCGGCGGGTTCTTCTTAATCAGCAATCTTCTCAACCCTGATACTCCGGTGATCGAGAAGAAGGATCCACCCATCACCCAGAGCCCTACTGCCTATAAGAACGACCTGATCGGTATCTCGATAGAGATCCCGAATGACTGGGAAGCAGTAGAAGGCGTGATGTACCCTGACGAGGTCCTAGGGATCTATTCCCTGTACAGTGATGATGATTTCATCTGGATCGACCGTTATGCGGAAATCAACTACAAAGACTACATGAGGGATTACTTCGACTTCAGTATCTACACAGGAGGTCTTGGCGGGAAGATCAGCAAGATGATTGTTGACAGTGAGAAAGAGGTCATCAACGGTGTGACCTGGGAGCGCTACTGTTTCATCCTGGATTGCGGTGATGAGGAGTTCTTCATCGATCTCTATATCACCCAAATGCCAAATGACCGGGGTGTCTTCAATTATGCAGCGATACATCTGCTTGGATCCAATGGTCAACAAGATCTGAATGCCTACGCAGAGACCATGATGATGCTGGAGTCCCTCCGTTTCATCCGCTGAGCAAGGTGACGGGAGAGGTTCTATGGGCTCAGACTCAAAACAGCAACCTCAGGAGG
This sequence comes from Coriobacteriia bacterium, assembly GCA_009783245.1. Lineage (GTDB taxonomy): Bacteria > Actinomycetota > Coriobacteriia > Coriobacteriales > UBA8131 > WRHL01. The sequence continues at coordinate 3,502 of WRHL01000078.1, read as the reverse complement.
GATCCCAGGTGTCCGCGCGGAAGAAGAGGAAAAGGATGCGGCTGATACTTGGGCTGCTACTTTGCTTCGTGGTCTTAGACGGACTGATTATCGGGGGCAGTATGATCTCTCGCAACAGGGAGGGCGGCGGCTCTTCTGTGGCAGGGAAGGAGACTCAGTCAGGAGGCTCTTCGCAAGGAGGCTCTTCGCAAGGAGGAACCTCGCAGGGTGGAGCCACACAAGGAGGAAGCTCGCAGGGGAGCGCTGGAACCGGACAGGGGAATACCAGCGGTACCACTGGCGGCAACACAGGCGGAACCACAGGTGGCAACACAGGTGGAACCACGGGCGGTACCACGGGCGGCAACACAGGTGGTAGCGCTACTGGGAACACCAACACAGGCCCTGAAAGGGTCTTCAACCCCTATGTCAATGACCCCATAGGCATTTCCATGAGTATCCCAGATGAATGGAGCGCCGCAGACAGCGAGGGACTTCCCGATGAGATCCTTCGTATGCGCTACGAAGAATATGAAGGCACCTCCATCTGGATAGACCGGTACCCCAGCGCGAGGCTTACTGACTATGTCAGCAGAAACGAGATGTTCCTTCCCTACGAGCGAGGGCTGGTCGGGACGGTCACTGACATTGAATTGCAGGAGACAGTCGGCATCAATGATAAGAGCTGGGAACGCTATGCAGTCATCCTGAATGCCTCCGGGGAGATCTACTACATCGACCTGTTCTTGACCGATGCCCCAAACAACAGGGGTGTGGTCTCCTATGCAACGGTCATCTCGCTTACCGGAGCAGGTGGAACCGACCTTCCGGGTTATGAGGATGCCATACTGATGCTGCAAACCCTGGATTTCACTCGTTAGCCAGAGGTATATAATGAGATAAATCGGTGTTGGTCGGAGGAGGGGTCAAACGTGCGTCTTATTGTGGGAATATCTGGTGCAAGCGGCGCGATTATGGCTTACAGGCTGCTTCAGGAGCTGAAGGCCATTGATGGCTCCGAAGTCCATCTGGTTATCTCAGATGCAGCTATGCGAACAATAAAGCTTGAAACGGATATCAGCGTAGACAAAGTCATCGCTGCAGCAGACTACCATTATGATAATCATGACCTTGCTGCGACGATCTCAAGTGGCTCGTTTCAGACAGACGGGATGATCGTCCTTCCCTGCAGCATGAAGACACTCTCTGGCATTGTCACCGGATTCTCAGAGAACCTGCTCATCAGAGCCGCTGACGTCTGCCTGAAGGAGGGTAGGAAGTTGATCCTGGTTCCTCGAGAGATGCCATTGAGCACAATTCACCTGAGGAACCTTCTTCTGGCAGCTGAGAACGGCTGCGTGATCATCCCCCCCATGCTGACCTTCTACAACGATCTACCATCGACAGAAGAGCAGATCCAGCATGTGATCGGAAAGATCCTCATGCAATTCGGGATAACTACCAGAGCATTCAAACCTTGGGAAGGCCCAACAGGACAGGGGGCCAAGGATACATGAATGAGTTCACGGTAGGTGATGGTAGATACCAAGTCACTTTGAAGCTTGAAGAGATACCAGGCGGCCTCTGGGCAGGTCTCTTTGGGGGCGACCTTTCGCATGTCGGCGCCGTTGTGTTGGCTAACCCCCGCTCAAGCCTGAGTGGCGAGGGAGAGAGCTGCGATCTATGGACGCTTCATCTGCCTGGTCATCTTGATCATCTGGTTGCCGAACCCATGGCAAGAAGGCTCTGTACAGAGCTTCAGATACCTATATCCCTGACCGTAGGCATACATCTCGATAACGCCACTCAGCAGGAAATCGAGCTTATGTCAGATCATTGTGAAACACTTACTGAAATGCTCCTGGAAATAAGGCGTACACAAGTCTGATAGTAGAACCGCACAAAGCAAATGGGCAATACAAGGAAGGAGAGAAAATGGAAAACCGCGTTACAAGTCTCAGGGAAGCACTGGATGTGATTCGTGACAACCCAAAACAGTATGTGGAAACCGATGTTGAGGCCGATCCCTATCTTGAGATCACCGGTGCGTATCGGAAGATAGGCGCAGGTGGCACCGTCAAGCGGCCGACAAGACTCAATGGCCCAGCCATGATGTTCAACAACATCAAGGGGTACCCTGGAGCGCGTATCGCTATCGGGGTGTTGGGCAGCCGAGCCCGAATGGGGCTGTTCCTGGACACACCTCCCGACCAGCTTGCCTTCAAGTTGAAGGACTCCATCAATAATCCGATCCCACCGGTGTATGTAGAGGGAGAGAAAGCGCTTTGCCAACAAGTGGTGCACAGGGCGGACGACCCGGACTTCGATATCAGGAAGATCCTTCCCGTTGTCCAGACTTCCGATGAAGATCCGGCGCCTTGCATCACTTTGGGTGTCTGCCGCGCGCAAGACCCGGAAACCGGGGAATCGGACATCACAATGCATCGTATGTTTGTGATGGACATGAAGGATGAGATATCCATCCTGGCGATTCCCACACTCAGGCATATCGGAAAGATGATCGACAAAGCCGAGAAGATGAACATCCCGCTTCCCATTTCGGTGAGCATCGGGCTTGACCCGGCCATCTATATGTCCACCTCCTTTGTACCACCAACAACACCCTATGGCTTCGATGAGCTCTCCATCTCTGGGGCGCTGCGCGGAGAGGCAGTAGAACTGGCTAAGTGCCTGACTGTTGATGCTGCAGGAATCGCAAACTCGGAGTATGTGATCGAGGGTGAGGTCATCCCCGGAGCCAGGGTAAGGGAGGACAAACTGACTGATAGTGGGAATGGACTCGCTGAGTTCGCCGGATACACTGGTGGGGCGAATTCGGTGTATGTGATCAAGGTGAAAGCCATTACACACAGGATCGATCCCATCTATCAAACCTGTATAGGCCCCAGTGAAGAGCATGTCATCATGGCAGGAATCCCACTTGAAGCATGCATACTGAACGAGACAGGGAAATCACTTCCCGGGATCGTGAAGAATGTGTACTCCCATTCATCGGGCGGCGGGAAATTCATGGCTATCATGCAGATCAAGAAATCCACGCCCAAACACGAGGGTATGCAGCGCCAGGCGGCCCTGATCGCACTCACCACATCCATAGAACTGAAGCATGTGATCCTGGTGGACGACGATGTCGACATCTTTGATTCCTCTGACGTACTATGGGCGCTCAATACCCGGTATCAGGGGGATATCGACACGGTATTCATCCCCAGTATCAGGGCTCATGTCGCAGATCCCTCTGCATGGCCATACTTCTCGCCCTTCTCGCCTGTTGGTGGGGTAGCCTGCAAGGCGTTCTTCGATTGCACGGTGCCATTCGAGCAGTGGAAGCATTTTGTCCGTCCCGGTTTCGATGATGTGGATGTGAGGAAGTTCCTTCCTGACTACGATCTTCTTTAAGTAGCGAGAAAAGTAAAAAAGTATCACTACAGAGCACGGAGTCGTTCTTTCGAACGACTCCGTGTGATTTATGCAGACATCCCTGTTACCTGAAAGCTGTTGT
>WRHL01000077.1 GCA_009783245.1 Coriobacteriia bacterium | reverse complement strand
GTAAGCGGCAGCAGCCAACGCAAGCCTCCCGTCATTGCGAGCGGAGCGCCCAAAGGGCGTGAAGCGCGGCAACCTAGACAGCAGACTGTGGGATTGAACGGCGGAGGGCTGAAGCCCTCCCTTCAGTCTGAAAGGCTTCATCCTTCATCCACTCCCAAGTCCCGGTATCGCAAACCAGCCGCCGGCGCGACCGCCTCTGCCCCCAAACCCCAATTCCGTCAACCACCCCCTCCACGCCCCGTGAACCCCGCGCTCAGTCTAAGCCCCGCCCGTACCCAGGCCCAACATAGGAGCCCCTCACTGCAAAGGAGTACCAGTCGATGAGATTCGTGATTACAGCTGGTGGAACCGCAGGACACATCAACCCTGCGCTGGCCGTTGCCCAGGAATTACGCAGCCTGGGCCAGGAAGTCTATTTTGCGGGTACACCCCAGGGCTTGGAATCCAAGCTCATCCCGCTGGAAGGCTTCCCCTATACCGCCTTCAAGGCTGCCGGCTTCAACCGACGCAAACCGCTGACTTTCGTCAGCTCCTCGGCCAAGATCGCCGCAAGCTCGCAAAAGGCCTCAAAATGGCTTAAGGAAATCAAACCGGATGCCGTGGTCGGCTTTGGCGGCTATGTCTCCATACCGGTGGGCCTCGCAGCATCGCGCCTCAATATCCCTCTGGCAATCCATGAGCAGAACTCCGCCAGTGGCATGGCGAACCGCTTCCTTGCGAAACGCGCCCAGCTTATCGCTTTGACCTACGCATCCGCTGGAAAGGATTTCACCAACGTCCCTGAAAACAGCAAGACGGTCATCACCGGTAACCCTGTGCGGGCGACGCTCTTTGAGATAAGCCGCTCAAATGCGCGGGAGAGTTTTGGGATCTACAATGACGCAACCGTACTACTCGCCTTTGGCGGTAGTCTGGGGGCCCTCCATCTCAATGAAGCGCTTATCGCCCAGGCAGAGACCCTGCTTGAGATACCGGGCCTTGAGGTCATCCATGTAACCGGGAACCGCGACTACCAGTTGGTGAAGGCGTCGCTTTCCAGCGCGCCCAAGGCACAAGGGCGCTGGCATCCCATAGCGTACTGCGACCGGATGGGGGAGGCCTACGCCGCCGCTGACGTGGTCCTGTCACGGGCTGGCGCCACAACAGTGGCAGAGATCGCCGCTCTTGCTAAACCGGCCTTGCTGATACCTTATCCCCACGCAGCAGCCGACGAGCAGACCACCAACGCTAGAAGCCTTGTTGACATAGGTGCCGCGGAGATGCTCGCTGATAATGAACTGGACAGCCCTGTCTTTTTGGAGAAGCTCACCCGCTTGCTCACAGATGAATCCTATCGTACAGCGCTGCAGATAAGCGCCCGTTCGCTTCCTAACGCCCAGGCCCGAGCTGACCTCGCCCAGCTCATCATGGATCTTGTATGACAAAGGGGACGGTCCTATGTGACAAAGGGGACGGTCCCTTTTGTCACATAGGACCGTCCCCTTTGTCTATATAATAATATTAATAATACTGAATCAAAGTTAAGCGTTTCCCACCAAGGCCCTTGGTCTTCCAGGCTTACGAGGGTTCTCTTTGTAGGCATGAATAGACTCAACTGTTACAAGGGTATTCCCTCGCTCTCTATAGCCATGTAGCAATCCGTCCCTGAGCATATGGGAGATCCGTGTCGCACGCACCGCCCAGGCGGCGCGCGCTTCTCGGCGGTATGCGCCGCCTCGGTATTAGGCAAGAAGAACAGTGACGCAAGTAAGCTGCTGTTTCACACATCTCTCCGTCATTGCGAGGAGTGAGCGCAGCGAGCGACGTGGCAATCCACGGTAACGCTCTCATTGTTGGTAGCCTGTCACAGCCAAAAACCCGCTCCCTCCTACATCGTGCCACGCGGTACTGCTGTCCGCGTGTCGCCTCGAACACCCAGATAAAGTATGATAGGCACATCATTATCGGCAGACCACGCAAGCTAAGGAGCAGCAGTGCCGCAGGCAGCAGACCTACAACAGACAACCACATCGCAGATAAGCAGAGTGCACTTCATCGGCATCGGGGGCGCGGGTATGAGCGGCATCGCGCTGGTGGCGCATGAGCGCGGCATCAAAGTCTCCGGCTCCGACCTCAAGCAAAGCCGCTACATGCGCTCCTTGCTGCGCGCAGGCGTCCCGGTCTCTGTGGGTCATGACCCGGCCAACATCGCTGACCAGGACATCGACGTTGTTGTGGTCTCCTCGGCGATTCCCGCCAACAACCCAGAATACCAGGTCGCCACAGAGCTCGGCCTCACCATCTGGCCACGCGCGCGCATGCTCGCCTACCTGGGCGAAGGCCGCACCACATTGGCGGTAGCCGGCACCCACGGCAAGACCACCACCTCCGCCATGCTGGCCACCACACTCGACCGCCTGGGCGCGGACCCCACCTTTTTGGTGGGCGGCGTGCTGGACGGCTATGACTCCACCGCCAAGGCCGGCAACGGCCCGTACTTTGTGGTGGAGGCGGACGAGTCAGACGGCTCCTTCACCTGGCTTTCCCCCCAGCTCGCCATTGTCACCAACATCGAGCCCGACCACCTCGACCACTACAAGGACCTCAGCGAGATTACCGCGGCCTTCCACGCTTTTCTGGGCAAGATGCCGCCCCAGGGCACGCTGGTAGTATGGGACGAGACCTACGGGCTCTCTGAGCTCCTCGCAACCCACGGCCATAACGCCTGCGTCTACGGCGCCAGCAACCAGGAAGCCCCCAGCAACACCCCCAGCAACACCCCCGCGCTCCGCTGTATCCCCAAAGGTGTCCATGACTGCGACATCATCTTCCCTGACGGGCAACGGATCAGCCTCAGCCTTCCCGCCTCACCCGGTCTCCACAACCTGCTCAACGCGACGGCCGTCATGGGCGCGTTGGACACGCTGGGCTTCGACCGCAACGCGGCGGCTGCAGCCCTCAACCAGTACAGCGGCGTCAAGCGGCGCTTCGACCACATAGGGCAGGCCCAAGGCGTCACTGTGGTGGATGACTACGGGCACCATCCCACCGAGATAGACGCCACCCTCAAGGCCGCCAGCGAGCTGGGCTACACAAGGCTGCACGTGCTTTTCCAGCCGCACCGCTACACGCGCACCCAGGCGCTGCTCGCAGAATTCGCCCAGGCCTTCGACCATGCGGACACCATCAGCTTCATGGACATCTACTCGGCGGGGGAGACGCCCATACCCGGCGTCAACGGCGAGGCCCTGGTGGCCGCCGTCCAAGACCACAACCCACAGGCGGATGTCCGCTTCATCAAGCACCTTGGCGATGTTGCAGATGCCATGGCGCAGATCGCCCAGCCTGGCGACCTTGTCATCACCATGGGCGCCGGTGACGTCACCCTGCTCGGCCCTCTCATCCTCGAATCCCTTTGTCACCCCGGGCTTGACCCAGGGCCTACCCCAGCGGCTGCAGAAGGCCAGCGGTTGTCGTCCACAAGCCTCCCATCCTCACAGATCTCCCTCCAGGAGTCCACCAGTGTCCGCCTTTGACGCCTACTGTGATATAGAGGGCTCCATCAAAGGCACCGTCCTTCTCGACGAACCCATGGGTCGCCACACCAGCTTCCGCATCGGCGGCCCCGCATCGCTGTTCATTGAGTGCGCCTGCCTGGCGGACATCAGCCGGTGCCTTGAGGTCCTCAGCGCACATGACCTGCCCTGGTGCGTCATTGGCAAGGGCAGCAACCTGCTGGTCGATGACGCGGGCTTCAATGGCGCCGTGCTCACCCTGGGCAGCGAGTTCAAGTACTTCAGTTTCCCTGACGAGACGGAAGGGGAGCGTCTGCTTGTAGCCGGCGCCGGGGTCCTGCTCTCCAACCTGGTGCAGGACGCCTTCAAGAACGGCTACTCCGGCCTGGAGTTCTGTGTGGGCATACCGGGCACCTTTGGTGGCGCCCTGTACATGAACGCCGGCACGGGCTCCGAAGGCATGGGCGGTATTGTCGATTCCATCACCGTGCTCAGGCCAGGGGAGGGGCTCAAGCGTTATGGGAACAGCGACCTGCCCTGGCACTACCGCAGAAGCGGCGTGCCCACCGGCGAGATAGTGGTGGAAGGCAGGCTCCGCGTGAAGAAGGGGCATCTTCCCTCGATCCGGGCTAAAATGGAAGCCAACCTGAAACGCAGGAGGCGCAACCAGCCGCTGACGGTGCCCAGCGCAGGCAGCGTCTTCCGCAACCCGCCAGACTCAGATGCCTCGGCAGCGCAACTCATAGAGAAGCTAGGGCTTAAGGGCTATACCGTAGGAGGGGCGCGCGTATCCGAGGTACACGCGAATTTCATTGTCAATGAAGGGCAGGCAACCGCCCAGGATGTGGTGGCTATCATCCAGCATATCCGCAGGTGTGTGAAAGAGGGATATGGACAAGAACTCCAACCAGAGATCCGGTTCATCGGGTTCCAGTAGCCGCAGCGGCAGCAGTCGAAACCAAAACGGCTACAGCAGCAACGGCAGAAGCGGTAGCGGAAACGCCCGACCGTCCCAGCCTGCCCGCCCGTCTCAACCTGCGCGTCCCGCGCAGAAGAACAAGCCCGCGGCCCGGCGCCTCAGCAGCGACAGCACCCGGCAGCCCTCCAACAGGGCCAAGGTTGGCTACACCCAAAGCGCCAAGAACGACCTCGCCACCCGCTCCGCCCCCGACGACCCCCGCATGCGCTACACCCGCTACCGCACGGATAAGCCGTTGCGTGTGCTGGGCGACCCCCAGGAAAGCCGCGCCAGAAGCCGTGAGATCGCCGGCGATAGCCACGCGGTCGGCGGCCCCGCCCTGCAAGGCACAACCGTCCGCGAGTACCGCCAGCGCCAGCGCAGCGCCAGCAGGCGCCGCAGCAAGGTGCCGGGCAGGCTCTTTGTCTTTCTATTGCTGGCGGTGGTGCTGGCAGCCGCTGGTTTCGCCCTCTATCGCAGCCCGCTCTTTGAGATCAAGCACGTCGAGGTGGAGGGCGCCCAACGCCTCACCAGCGAGCGCCTCACAGACATCGCCGCGATCCCCGCGGGCAGCACGCTTTTGCGTGCGGACCTCCAGGAGATCAAAAGCCGCGTGGAGAAGGACACCTGGGTGCAATCGGTCACCATCCACCGCTCCTTCCCCGCAACCCTTGTCCTCACGGTCACCGAGTGTCAGGTGGCGGCGGTTGTGGAGATACCCTCGCCCGACAAGAACACGCCCACACTGTACTGGCTCATCTCAAAGGACGGCACGTGGCTTGGCTCCTATGACCCCTTGCTAGTCCAGTCCATGGAGGTTCAACTCAATAACGAGGAGAACGGGATTCCCCCGGCAGAGGACGGTGAAACCCCCGAGGATGAGAATGGGGAAGACGGCGCTGATGGGGGAGAGGAGCCCGACGGCTCCGACGACAACGGTGGAGCCGGCGAAACCCCCCAAGGCGAAGGCGGAGTTGAGGGAACTCCTCCCGGCGCCGAAGACACGCAAGGCCCAGGCGCGCTTGATCCCAACATACCAGGCACCCCCGGCATGATAGATGGCCAGCTCAGCGTTTTTTACGACATACTGGTGACCCCTGAGGAGGTCAAGGTGCTGCCTCACATCAAGGACATCGCCAAGTCCGCCGACCCCCAAGCAGGTAGGGAGATCTCAGATGAAGGGGTGCTCAACGCGCTGAAGATAGTGAATGAGTCCAGCCCTCGCATGTTGGAACTGACCCAATCCATCTCGGCTCCTGACAAGGTGGGGACCATGTTGACCCTGACCAATAACGTGAGTGTGGCCTTTGGTGTGGCCGAGGACGTAGAGGCCAAGGAGAAGGTGATACTGGCTCTGCTTGAGGAGCATGAGGGCAAGATCACCTACATCAACGTACGCGTTGCCAACCGCGCCACCTACCGCGCCACAGAGTAACAAACCTTCTCGTTATTCACTTTAAAAAAGGGTATTTTTGATAAGTACTTTTCATAATATTATTAAGAAATATATTATACTGCCAAAACAGTGGCAATTCTTTTCGCCATTTGACGATAAATTGTTCCCTTTTGTACAAAAATGCTACCAAATAGGTATATAATCAGCTCAATCAATTGACATGGTCGAACAGCAGGTAGACAGGCGATATTTGGCCTGGAAAACCGCGAATATCAAGATAGTTCAGGGGAGTAACTATCGATGCTGAAAAAGAGAAATCCACAAGCATGCATAATACTCTCCCAAGATAGCATTGGAGCGTTTTGGAATGGGGAAACTATAGGAAGAAAACTTTCATGCTGCGGGAGTTTGCTAGCTTTCTATGGGGAAATAATTACAAGTGACCAGAGGAGAGAAGGGGGTGTCAAATGAGAATCAAAACGAAGAGATTCCTTTCGCTGTTGGTCAGTGTGCTGATGATACTGACCATGTTGCCAGCAGCAGCAATAGCGGAAGGGTTGGAAGGTATTGAGTCTCTTGACTCGGAGGAGTTCCTCTCCGAGACTGCTGACACAACGCAGGAAGAGGAGATCGATACCACCTGGGAGGACGAGGGCGGTGGTGCTGCCTTCGAAGAATTCGATGCGGATGGCTTGGATGACGACGATGAGGGTGACGACGCAGACGACGAAGGCGACGACGGTGACGTCGATGCAGACGACGAAGGCGACGAAGGCGCAGGCGATGAGGGCGACGAAGGCGACGGGCTCTTTGATGAGCCTGATTCCTTAGCTGGGTCCGCACCCCTCAGTGGAGCAGTCGGCTTCTCTGCCATAGCCGCAACTGATGCTGAGATCTCATTTGGGATCCTCTCCGCAGGCGATGCTGAAGTGGTAGCGACCTTCCCAGGCGTTACTGGAGTCAGGGTAGAGTACTCTCCAAATAGCAGTAAGTGGACTCTTGCAGTGCCTAGCGCTGATGGCGGATACACCTTTGATATACCTGCGGCAGATATCCCAAGAAATCTTTCTGGTGAAATTCTTCCGATGACCATCAGGGCCGTCAAAGGAGCCATGATATACTCTGAAACCTATACGCTGGTTCCAGATGGTACGGTCAACTTTGATGTCCCTACCACTGTCATCACTGCTACAGGCATCGAGGCTACCTGCAATCTGGGAGTTGTGCAGAACAACAGTTGGGTGTATACCGCTGCAGCAGCCTCAGTTGGAGCAGATAACGAGTTTCCCGTTTTTACGAATGGCAAGCCCTATGACGTACGTTTGCAAAAGACGGGCTTCTATACTATCGCGGCAACTGGTTTAACCGCTGGAGACACAGTGGATTTCAGTTCCTGCTTTTATTCGATCACTGTTCCCGATGGTGTCTCGAGTGTCAGAATCGTATCTAGCGGCAACATAATCACCGGAGCAAAGGCCGGAGATGTAATCGACTTGCTCAGAGACGAGTTTGGAACCTACCAGCCCGCCACAATGACCTTTCTCTTTGGCGGCCAGACATACAGCCTGGACTTCATGTTGGACGGCTCCAACCCCTTTGATACCAAATACGTGAAGATCAACTTCCCCGGCATCCAAAAAGTCTCGGTGAGCTATGTGGCAGGTGGATGGGGCTACGTTGATGGCACCTTTGACAACACCACTAACCTCATTAAACTACCTGCTGGTGTAACTTCTATCGATGTCGCAAAAGGTGGTATGCGCTACACCTTCGGTCCCGACGAACTGCCTGCTGCTTTTGGCTTCATCACCGAGCTGACCGTGCCCATCATCACGCTTCGGGTCATCGGTCTGGCGGCGCCCTGCAGCATCGCACTCGTCCAGAACAGCTTCGTCTATACCGTTGAGGAGCTTCCAACTGCGGTTGGACAGCATACCTATCTGGTGTTCGACAATTACGATAACTACGGTAATGGGCTGCCCAAGTATCCCTATGTGGTTGCGCTCTATGCCACTGGTTTCCATCCCGTCTATGCAACTGCAAGTGAGAACTGGAGCATGGGCGAAAAGGAGCTGTGGGCATACTTCAACAACTTCTATCAGGTTGAAGTTCCTGAGGGGATGACTGAGGTCGCGTTAAAGTCTGCCGGTTATGTTATCGGGGAGGGTGCGCCAGCAAAAGCGGGCGACAAGATCGCTCTGCTGGTGGATTGGGATGACTACAAGACCGCCGAGGTGACATTCACTTGGAAGTACGTTGACTATCCCTTCATAAGCTTCCCGCTCAACGGTGTATTCGATCCTTTCGCTACCTACAAGGTCACTTACAACGGCAACGGTGGAGTGCTTGATGATGGTACCGATGAGAGATATGACCTCTATCTTCTCCTCATCGACGAAGAGGCCACCATACAGGACGGTTCCCTCTTTGAGAAGGATGGCTATGTCTTCACAGGCTGGAACACTGAGCCAGATGGCACCGGCGACGACTACGCGGCTGGCGACATTGTCAAAGCCCCTCTTACCCTCTACGCCCAATGGGAGAAGTCCGGCTACGACATAACCGTCAACTTCCCAGGTGTTGAAGGCGTCACCGTTGAGTACTACTCAAACACCAGCGGTGGATGGGTGACAGTGGGAACAGCCGATGACACGCTCGACTTCGTTCTTCCCAAAGACCATAAGGCAACCTGGGGTGTTACCTCGGTGCGTGCGGTCAAAGGTGGAATGAGCTATACCTTTGAGGTTGACGGAGCGGACCTGGTATTGGGCGACCCGCCGCTTGTCCTTGACGTGCCTATCATCCCACTTTGGGTGGTTGGCATCTGGGCTGACGGTTGTACACTTGGCGTAGTGCAGGACAACTGGGTCTACCAAGACGTCCCCGGCGTTGTCAGCGGGACAACCGTCTTCAACGTATTCGATAACGATAAAGACTATCTTGTACGTTTGAACAAAGCCGGATTCTTCACCATCGAGCGCAAAGCGGTTGAGGGAGTCGGTATCCTGTATGTGTATTTCGCGGACACCGTCTTCTATCAGGCAACCGTACCCGCAGGGATCACAAACGTCAGGATGCAATCCAACAACTGGATAGTCAACCCTGCCAATCAAGGTGACATCATCGACCTCCTCAAGGACGATGACAACATCAGGAATGCCAGCATGACCTTCGACTGGCGCGGGAAGAATTACAAGGTGGAGTTCAAGCTCAATGGCGATGACCCCTTTGATGTCTTCAAAACGGTCACCTATGATGGCTACGGAGGTTTTCTTTCTGATGGCGTGACAGGCACCTATGCTGATCCGGGCAATCCCTACATTACAGACCCGCTCAGCCCAAGCGTTAACCTGATCAGTGACCCAGAAGAAGTAACCGTACTGGGAGTCATGTTTGACAATCCCGGGTACACCTTCTTGGGCTGGAACACTGAGGCTGATGGTTCAGGTACCCCCTATGCTCCAGGTGAAGCTTTCCTTATGCCTGGCGACGACGTGGTGCTCTACGCCCAGTGGGAGGAAGCTGTTATCCAATACACCATCAACTTCAAATTAAACGGCGGCGAGTTGGACGGTTCAACTGACGATTGGTACATAATCGTCGCTAAAGGATCGCTCCTGACCGACCCTGGCGACCCGACCAAGGACGGCTACCAATTTGAAGGATGGTACACAGAAGTCTCAAACACAAAGTGGGATTGGGCCAACCATCACGCCAACCATAACAATACTCTTGTTGCAAAGTGGACGGCGCTTTACACCGTCAACTTCAAATTAAACGGCGGCGAGTTGGACGGTTCAACTGACGATTGGTACATAATCGTCGCTGAAGGATCGCTCCTGACCGACCCTGGCGTCCCGACCAAGGACGGCTACCTCTTTGACGGATGGTACACAGAAGTCTCAAACACAAAGTGGGATTGGGCCAACCATCGCGCAAACCATAACAATACTCTTATTGCACAGTGGACGGCGCTTTATACCATCACATTTGTCT
>WRHL01000076.1 GCA_009783245.1 Coriobacteriia bacterium | reverse complement strand
TGGTGTTGCATCACAGGGATCAAGCTCAGCTACGTAGGTATACAAATACCAGGCAGAGGAGGAACTATGCGGGAGTATCTCAGGAATGCCAGTCGGACCCTCAGGGTGGCGCTTGCGGTGGTACTGGTCTTATCGTTATCCGGGCTAGTGGGATGCTGGGGTAACAGCAACAACAACACCAACGCCAATGACCCTACAACATCCTCCGGTAACCAAAGCGCCCTCACAGCCCTGGGAGAGGCTCCCTATGGGCCCTATACCGCAAAGGACGGGACCTGGGCCATCTACTGGTACCTCTGCGGCAGCGACATCGAGCTTCGTGATGATATCCGCTTCACAGCAACCGGGCAGATGCTGGAGATGCTGAACGTTGTCTTGCCGGATAACGTGACTGTGGTCATCCAGACCGGCGGCGCCCAGCGCTGGCAGAATAACTACTCCGACCCCAACGCGCTTACCCGCTTTGTCTATCATAGCGGCGAGCTCGACGTGGTGGACTACGTACCGCTCGCGAATATGGGCGAGGCGGAGACGCTCGCAGATTTCCTGACCTTCTGCAATACCTACTATCCTGCAGAGAAGCAGGTACTTGACATCGCCGACCATGGCGGCGGCAGTCTGGGAGGCATCGCCTATGATGCCCTGTACGGCTTTGACAGCCTCTCGCTCAAGGAGATCGAGCTGGCTATGACAGCGCGGCCTGCAGCCTCAGGCGCCTATGAGCTGGTGAGCTTCAGCGCCTGCCTCATGAGTTCCATCGACACAATTGCGGTCCTCAACGGCCTGACGCGGTATTACGTAGCGTCAGAAGAGGTCCAGCTGGGTTGCTTCTGGGATTATGAGGCGTTCTTTGGCGCTATCGCCAAAGATACCACCATTGATGGCGCAGCGTTGGGGCGGGCTATTGCCGATGGTTACCTGGCGATAAGCGAGAGGGTAGGTTACACGGCCTATACAACATTCAGCGTCATCGACATGTCCCAGGCTGACAATCTGCTGGCAGCCTATAACAGCGTAGGTGATGAACTCCTTTTGGGCGCCGTGGACTTTGGTGCAGAGGGCCTGGCCTATTTTGGACGCGCTGCGTATGAGTCCGAGAATTACGGGGCTACCAATGGCCCGTCAAGCAACGTTGACATGGTGGACCTGGGAGAGCTGGTGATCAAGGCGCAGGAGCTGCTTCCCAACAGCTCAGCTGCGATGCTGAGGGCCATCGATAGCGCGGTGATCTATCACGTGATCAACCCGTTGCGCGCCGAAGGCCATGGTGTCTCGTGCTACTTCCCCTACACGGGAAACATGATCGGGTTCGAGACCTTCGCACAGCTCAATACCTCACCCGGCTTTGTCCACTTCTTTGAATACGCTCTTACCGGTTCCCTGTCACAAGAGGGACAGGCTTACCTCGCCTCGCTGGCTGAGGCTGCGAAAGAGCCAGAGCCTGAGTTACAACCTCTGCCTGAACCAGGCGAACTGGATCTCGATGGCTTTCCTGTCGTCGTTTACGGTAACGGCACCTGGTGTATGGAATTGGGGGAGCAAGCGGACTTCCTTGCCGCTATCTACCTGCATGTGTGTATTTACGACTCCGGCAAACAAGAGCTCTTCCTGCTGGGCGAGACCGGCGACCTTTATGCGGATTGGGAGCTGGGTTTCTTCCGCGACGAGTTCAGCGGCTACTGGGGCAGCATTGACGGCTCTGTCTGCTACATGGAAGCCACCAGTGAAGGTGAGGACTATATCCTCTACCGCGTTCCGGTCTGGCACAACGGCGTGTACCGGAACCTCATGGTCCTCTACAGCTGGGATCCACCTTACTACTATGAAGGCAGCTATGAGATCTTAGGCCTCATCACGCAGTCGGGCCCCGAAAAACATGCGTCAAACGCCCAATTCGAGAAGATCAAGGTGGGTGATGTGCTAGAGCCTTCCTTCTTCCGCCTCACCAGGGATAGTGGCTTCGGTGAGGACTATATCACCCAGCCTGGCAACCCTCACACACGTGCGATAACGGTCACCGAGGACACCAGGTTCTACGAGGTAGAACTGCGTGATGGCCTCTACGTGATCAACTTCCTGATGATCGATTACGCAGCAATGCCGTACTTCTCTGATGCTGGCGTCTACCTTATTGGAGATGGCATCTTCTATGCAGTCACTGAAGAGGGCATAGCAGGCATTTCCACCCGTTGAGATAAACCGCAAAGAGTATGCCAGGGGGCGCGCCTAACAGCACGCCCCCTTTGCCATATCCTCCCAAAAGCTGTTTTTCACAATTGACATCCTCCACATTTCTGTTAATATCCTGAAACGAGAATAATATCCTCATATGAGGATAAACATGCCTACTGAAAGGGTCGCGGGGAGGGCCTAGTGACCAAGCATGCGAGATGCCCTGTCAATAACAAGAAAGGCAAGGAGGAGCCCCATGAAGAAAAATAGGAGAACCGTAATAAGCATATCCATCCGGACCTGCGTGACAGTGCTGGCCAGCATTGCTCTGGCCTTTGCCCTCATCGGCTGTACGCAACCAGCTCCACAGCCAAGTGAGAAGCCGGCAGAGCAGCCACAGACACAAGCCCCAGAGCCAGAAGCAACGCCGGTCCAACTCCAGATCTTCGCTGCCAACTCTCTGGAAAAGGCACTGCCTGAGGTGCAGGCGCTTTACACAGCCGCACACCCCAACGTCACCTTTGCCGACACCCAGTTCAAGGGCTCAGGCGACCTGGTCACCGAGATCCAGGGTGGCGCTGCCCCTGACATCCTCATCACCGCTTCAAAGGGCACTATGGACACGGCAGAGGAAGGCGCGTTCATCGACCCAGCTTCCCGCAGGGACATGTTCGGCAATGACCTTGTCATTGCCAAGGGTATGGGCAGTAATGTGCAGATCAATGCCCTGGAGGATGTAGCGGGAGATAACATCACCTCTATAGCCATCGGTGATGCAGACGCCGTGCCGGCCGGCGCCTATGCCAACCAGGCCCTGTCCACCATCGGGCTCTACTCTGACGACTCAGGCAAGGGCGGCAGCTATGACACCGCGTTCGAGTCAAAGGTCTCAATAGCCTCCAGCGTGGGTAATGCAGCCAAGTATGTTGAATCCGGCGACTGTCAGATCGGCTTCGTCTACTCAAGCGACATCTTCCGCTTCTCAGGGATAGAGGTTGCCTACGTCATTCCCACCAACACCCATAAAGCGATCCTGTACCCAGGCGCTATCCTGAAGAACAGCCAAAACGCTGCCACAGCCGCTGATTTCCTGGACTTCTGTCTCAATGATCCCGGCGCTCAGAGGATCTGGTCGCAATACGGTTTCGAAGTGTTATAGGCCTCCTGAGGGATTACCGCTTCTGGCTTGCAGATGAGCACTGTCAAACTCAAGCGCAGCCTTCAGCCTAGGGCGCTCGTGATCATCATGAGCGTCCTGCTCTTCTGCCTGCTGGCGCCAGCACATGCAGCATACGCAGCAACCAGCAACACCACGCATCAGACAGACACAACAACTAGCACACCAGTCGAAGTCTCGCGCAACGGCACAGAGGCCAAAAGCGCGGACACCCCCTTCGCCATCACGGACTTCCTCCGCAGTAACAAGGGAACCAGTAAGACCTATAACAGCAGCTACTACGGCTACCGCTATCCCATAACGGCGCCAGACGCCTTCGTCGTAGTCGCCAAAGAGTCGGCAATCCTGGTCTACCTCCCGGCCAATCACGCGCAAGAGCTCACCCTCAACTCGCAGGACCCAGACACGCAACAGGCCTTCATAAGGCTGCTGGAAGCCCTGGATCTCCAGGTCGCAAACGGCAACCTTCCGCTGGCAACCCTCACAACGCCCTACCTCTTCACCACGGAAAAAAGCATCACCCACCAGGGCTACCTCTATCAGTTTGCTGTTGAGGTCGAGCCCGGGCAGTACTACACCTGCATAACCAGCGAGAGCGTCCCCACCGCTTCTGCCACGACCTCCATCACCGCAGCCAGCGACACACAATCCTCCTACGATAAGAACGGGGCGCTCTATGTCGACAGTGGCCGGCTCATGCCGGCCGCTGTCGTCACCATCACCCTCGCCCCCACAGGCGCTCAGGCCGTCTGGGAGTTCTTCGGTGGCATTGACTACCGGCCCTTCTGGGTCTCAATGCGCACTTCTCTCACTGCCATGTTCTTCGTCTTCATCCTCGGCCTTGCCGCCGCGCACTACTCACTCAAGATCAACCAGCGCGTCCGCGCTGTGCTCGACTCCGTCTTCACCATCCCCATGGTGCTGCCGCCCACCGTCTGCGGCTTTCTTCTGCTCGTCGCCTTTGGCAACTCAACGGGCTTCGGCCGCTGGCTCATCGATCACGGTGTCGTTCTTATCTTCACCTGGCCTGGTGCGGTCATCGCCGCCTTTGTGGTGGCTTTCCCGCTCATGTACCGCACCACGCGCGGTGCCTTCGAAAGCCTGGATCCCAACCTGGGCGACGCAGCCCGCACACTCGGCTGGTCAGACCGCCGCATCTTCTTCCGGCTCACGCTGCCGCTAGCCTGGCCCTCCATCGCGGCGGGCACCGTCCTCAGTTTCGCCCGCGCCCTGGGCGAATTCGGCGCCACCCTCTTCGTCGCGGGCAACTTCGTAGGCATCACCCAAACCATGCCCATCGCCATCTATTTCCAATGGATGGGCGGCCACACAGACGTCGCCACCTTCTGGGTTGTGGTGGTCATCCTCATCTCCTTTCTCGTCATCCTCTTCATCAACTGGTACGCGGCCCACACGCAGCGCTACCGCATGGCAGGGGCAGATGAGGGGATTGACGAGGAAACCGGGTTCTCAGGACCCAAGACCAAGACTGCCAAAAGCCCTGGAAAACTACTGAGGCCAGGCTGAAACCATGAGCCTCTCACTTGACATAAAGAAGCGCTTTCCCACCTTCACACTGGAGGTCGCACTTGAGGCCGGTGCCGAGACGCTCGGCTTTCTGGGCGCTTCGGGCTGCGGCAAGAGTCTGACCATGCGCTGCATCGCCGGCCTTGAGACACCGGATGAAGGGCGCATCGTGGTGAACGGAACCACCTTCTTCGACTCGTCGGCCAAGGTCAACCTCAGGCCCCAACAGCGCAAGACTGCCCTGCTCTTCCAGAACTATATGCTCTTCCCCAATCTGACGGTCGCAGAGAATATCGCCGCTGGGCTGCCCAAAAACACCTCAAAAAGCAAGGCCAAGGCGCTGGTTGAGAGGCAGCTGGAACTCTTCGGCCTCAGAGGCTTTGGCAAACGCTATCCCATCAGGCTCTCCGGTGGTCAGCAGCAGCGCGTCGCCCTTGCGCGTATGCTGGTGGCAAAGCCCGGTATCCTGATGCTCGATGAGCCCTTCTCCGCGCTCGACGCACACCTTAAGGGCAACCTGGAGCAAGATATGCTCAGCCTGTTCGAGGCCTTTGAAGGCACCATTCTCTATGTCAGCCACGACATCGACGAGGCCTTCCGCTTCTGCGACCGGGTGGCCATCATCGACCACGGCAGGCTCGCTGAAGTCGCCAGCACACAAGAGATTACCGCACACCCTTCAACTCTGGCGACGCTCAAGGTATCCGGTGTCAAGAACATCTCGCCCGCCCGCTTCATCGACGCCCACACCATCGACGCACTCAGCTGGGGCCTGCAACTCACCACCACACAGGAGGTCCCCCCCGCTGTGACTCATGTGGGTTTTCACGCCTCCTCCCTCACTGAGGCAGACGACCAAACAACCAACGTCTTTACCTGCGAGGTAACCCGCGCAAGCGATGCACGGTTCGAGCGCACACTGCTCCTCAACACCCCCAACGCAGAAGAGTCCCTGCAGTGGCAGACCAGCAAGCTCGCCATCCCCCCACAGGAAACCCCCCTACGCGGTGAATGCGTCAAAGTCCATATCCCCCCTAACCAGATCCACCTCGTAACATGCTGATCAAGAGGTGAATACTTGAAAGTACCCCTTAGCTCAATTATACTATCTAGACAGTCTAGACAGACCAGAATGGGGTGTGCATGCAAGAGCTACAGGAATGGCAGTTGCAGGAGGCGAAGAACCGTTTCAGCGAAGTGGTACGCCGTGCGCAAACCGCCCCGCAGTCGGTCACGGTACACGGAGAGCCCTCCGCTGTTGTTGTCTCCTTTAAGGAATATCAAGCCTTAATACGCGCAAGAAAGAGCTTACCCGACCTCATGAGAAGCGCACCAAAAGGTTTTGCTGAGCTCACCATTGAGAGGGTTCACGATTCAGAGATGCGGGAGGTCGTGTTTTGAGATATCTCATAGACACCAACGTCTTAAGTGAACTCGCAAAAGACAAGCCAAGCGCTCAAGTTCTCGATTGGTTCTCTACTCATGCCCAGGACAGATTGCTCATAAGCGCGATTACCGTTGGTGAGATTGCCTATGGGATAGAAAGAAAAGAAGAGGGAAAGGAAAAGGAGAGCCTTTCAGACTGGTTCGAGTCAGTGCTGCTTGAGTGGTTTGAAGACTCGATTATTGCTCTTGACACCGAGGTTATGCTCA
The DNA here is from genome assembly GCA_009783245.1 of Coriobacteriia bacterium. GTDB lineage: Bacteria > Actinomycetota > Coriobacteriia > Coriobacteriales > UBA8131 > WRHL01. The sequence continues at coordinate 3,744 of WRHL01000076.1, read as the reverse complement.
AGTGGGGAAAACTCCGGGCATTAGGACGCACCTTGCCGATTATCGACTCCCAGATCGCTGCAACAACGCTCGTCAGCAATGCGGTTCTCGTCACCAGGAACACAAAGGATTTCGATGGCATTGAAGGCCTGAGAGTTGTGAATCCTTTTCTGTGATTATGACAAAGGGTATGACAAAGGGGACGGTCCCTTTTGTCATATATGACAAAAGGGACCGTCCCCTTTGTCATACCCTTTGTCATACCTTTTGTCATAAAAGCGCCAGCTGAGCCGGGGCTCGCTCAGCTGGCGCCAGTAACCAAAGCCTAGGTCAGCCGATGCTCCGCAACTGATACAGCAGCTCTACAAAGTCCCAACGGTAACCAGCCTTGTCGACCCCCAGGTTGTCCTCGGCAAGCCAGGTGATCTCACGCAGGGTGTAGCCATCAACGTTGCCACTGTTTCGCAGGTAGTCGCCATACAGCGCTACGGCTGAGACAAACCTGAAGTCAGATGAGTTGCCGCCACGCAGGCGCTCCAGGCTGACGGGGAACTCCACAAGCCTGCTCCTGCTCTCACCGGGGTCCTTGTAGCGGATATTGACGTCAAACAGGTGCGCCCCAAGATCGGATTCCGGCTCATACAGCTCGATCTCATAGAGCGCGACCACATCGCATCCTACGCCTATCTCGCCAGCGTCGACCCTATCGTCATCAAAATCCTCGGTCTTGAGCATGCGGTTCTCATAGCCGATCAGCCGATAACTGCGGACCGTCTTGGGGTCAAAGACCACCTGTGCCTTGACGTCATCAGCAACCGTGAAAAGATTGGAGGCAAGCTCGTTCACCAGTACCTTCTCCGCGGTCTTGAGGTTGTCTATATAGGAATAATTACCGTTGCCATCCTTGGCAAGCGTCTCCATGATGTCATCGCGTATGTTGCCCGTGCCAAAACCCAGCACACTGAGGTACACACCGCTCTCACTCTTCCGAGCGATGAAGTCAGACAGGTCGCCGATGTTGGAGATCCCCACATTGAAATCACCGTCGGTGGCCAGTATCACGCGGTTGTTGCCGCCTTCTATGTAGTTCCTCTCTGCCTGCTCATAGGCCTTCTGGATACCCTTCTCCCCATAGGTCGAACCACCGGCAGATAACGAGTAGATCGCATCGGTGATGGTTCGATAGTCAGAGCCCTTAGCGCCAGAGAGCGCTACATGCGTGCCGCTCGCATAGGTCACAATCGAGACCCGGTCGTCTTTGCCAAGCGTCTCCGCCAGCATTGCCAGGGAGTCTTGCAGCAGCGGTAGCTTGTCGTAGGAGCCCATGGAACCTGAGACGTCTATCAGGAAGACCAGGTTGCTAGGCGGCAGTTCACTGCGGTCGATGTCGCGTGTCCCAACCCGGATCATAGCCAGGTACTTATCGTCATCAAAAGGTGATGGGCCCAGTTCTGTGTAGAAGCCAAAGGGGCTGTTCCTTGTGTACTGCAGCGGTTCATCAAAGCTGAACCAGTTGATCAGCTCCTCGGTGCGCACGGCATCAGACGGGGGCAGATGACCGTTCTCGATGTATCGCTTGACGTTGGAATAGGCGGCGGTATCCACCTTGAGTGAGAAGGTAGATTCTGGGCTCCTGGCGGTGAGCTGCACGCCAAGGTCCTCGATTGTCGAGTACCGCTCACCAGAGCCATAGCCGTAATCGTAGTCGTAGGAGGGGTTATAGCTGCTGACGGGGGCTTTGGCAGTGTCACCGGGGCGCGGCCCTGTGCCGGCCTCACCGCGTGGCGCACACCCGCTGAGCGCCAACAGCACTGAGAGGACCAGGGCCACACATGCGACCCGTTTCCTGCCTGATTGTCTCTTCCTCATGTTTTTTACCTTCTTCCTTGTTGTGGTTCTTCTCTCACCTTGCATACTGATAAACCACGCAAAGGCAGAAAACATTACAGGCCCTGAAGAAGGATCCTTCCTGCGCATACTGCTGCGCATATCGCTGCTTCTACTTCTGCTCATATCGCTGCTCATGCTGTTGCGCATACTTCTGCTCATATCGCTGCTCATATCGCTGCTCATGCTGTTGTCCCAACTATACAGCGGTACAACGCTGCAAGCGCGCCCAGGTTGTCGCGGCTGGTCAGCGTGTAGTGCACGTCGTCTTGCTGGAAAGCCAGCAGCACATAGGTGTCGGCGATCTTGGCTGGCACCGCTGTGCCATCGATGAGCACCTCATCCATGGCTCCAACAGAAGCGCTACCTATAGGAGTTGTAACCTCAGTATTCCCGCCCTGTCCATCCACGTGATACATGGCTAGCTTCACCTCCCCATAGCTGGGGCTCTCCAGCGTATACAGGCTCACACCGTTGTCATAATCAGACGTAGCCAGGCGATAGTCCGCGGGCAAGCCAAAACTGACAGGGATCATCTGCGCGTCCTGTATTGCAGGGGGCTTCTCAACCACAGTATCGCCCGGGCTGGTCTGGGAGGGAGGTTGCAGCAGGGAGGGAACCCCCACAATCAAAGCGATAACGATAAAACAGGCCGCTGCGGCAAAGCTGATAATCGCAGGTGCGCGCCTGCGTTCCGCCCGCCTCCGGGTATGCGCGGCTGTATCGCGCGCAGCGCTTTTCGAGGTGTAGCCCGGCGAGGCAACGCTTTCTGCAGTAGCGCCCCGCGCACCGAGCTCCCTGACGGTTCTATTAGCCCGTGGCAACAGGTAGTCCACCCCTTGCTGGCGCATCGCCTCGACCTCTGCCGCGAGCGCTTTGCCCTCTCGCTCGGCCCAGGCATCCGCAAGACGCCTTGCGTCCCTTTCAGATAGCTGCTGCATTGATCATCTCCGCCAGTTTCTTCCTGGTACGGTGCAGGCGCACCGTCACATTGTTCTCGGTCATGCCCAGTTGGGCTGCTATCTCGCCATGACTGAGGTCATAGGCGTACTTCAGCACAAAGACCGACCTGCTCTGATCATCCAACTTGTCGACAATGAGCATCAGCTGCTCAGAAGAGAGCTTGTCGATTACCGTTGCCTCAAGGTCCAGGGGATCTGCCGGCTCATCATAGGCCCCGTCGTTCTCGTCAGTTTTAAGAAGCGTTGGCATGTTTGACCGCTTCTTCGCCATGGTCAGTGCCACGTTGCGGGCGATGGTTCCCAGAAAGGCGACACAACGCGGCGAGTCCGGATCATCGATCTTGTCCAGGTTGCGGTACACGCGGATGAAGGTCTCGCTCACGGCATCCTCAGCTTCCTGGGGGTCGCGTAGGATCTCCCAGGCCTTGTAGTACAACAGGTTCTTGTACTTGCGGTACAGGTATTCGAACTTGCTTGCTTCGCCAACATCAGCAAAGGCGAATACTATGAGCACAGGTTTCCTTTCTGTCCTGAAGCCTCACACTGAATAAACCTCCATGCCAACCATAATATTACAAAGGTGCAGGAGTTTTCTTAACGTGGGTCAAAGCGCCGCAGGGTTTAAGCGGCACTCAGGTTGCAGCACGGGTTGCAGCACGGGGTGCAGCACGGGGTGCAGCACGGGTTGCAGGGTCAAGGCCGCCCCCCATGCCTAATGCTATACTGCTCCCATGAATAAATGGATGATCAGATACTTTGTGACCGACAGGAGCCAAGGCGACGAGAAACGCCGCAGGCTGCTGAGCGGCAGGCTTTCCGGTACGGTAGGCATCCTGCTCAACATCCTGCTGGGACTTGGCAAGGTATTCATAGGGGTGGTAACCGGGAGCATCGCGGTCATAGCCGATGCCGTCCA
>WRHL01000075.1 GCA_009783245.1 Coriobacteriia bacterium | reverse complement strand
GACAGAAGGGGACGGTTCTATTTTGGCCTTTTCAAGGCCAAAATAGAACCGTCCCCTTCTGTCCTCAGAACCGTCCCTTTTGTCACGTCCCCATTCTGCCGTCCCCTATTTTGTCCTCAGATAGGTTTTTCGCGGAAGTCCTCTTTAAGCGCGCAAGCACGCGGTGCGATGATGGTGGACGGGTTTGTCTGCGTGGAGTCTGGCAGGATAGGCAGATCGGTCACGGCGTCAGGATACTGCGCCCTGAGCTTCTCGATATCATCCAGGATAAACGCGAACTGCGGGCAGGCATCGACGCAGACCGGGTTCTCGCCCTTTGCCCTGAGGTCGATGCACAGGTCGCATTTCCCAGCAATCTCCTTGTCCTCCAGGTATTGGGGGACACCATACGGGCAGGAATTGACGCAGCTCTTGCAGCCAATGCATATCTCGTCATCATGTTGGATGCTCTCGTCCTCGGCGATATGCATGGAACCGCTGGGGCAGACCCGCACGCATATCGGGTTCAGGCAATGGTTGCAGGTCGAGGCGAAGTGATAGTAGCCGGGGGTGGGAAACGCGCCGGTCTCATAGCTTCTAACCCGCCGGTACAGCACCCCTATACTGAGCCCGTTCTTCTCCTTGCAGGCAATCTGGCAGGTACGACACCCCACACAGTATGCCTCATTGTAGTAAAAGCCAAGCTTAGCCATGACCAAACCGCCCTCTGGTGTTCAGCAATCTGTCCTTCCCGCAGCAGATAGTCCTTCCCGTAGCAACCTTGCCCGCTATACCTCAGCCAGCAGCTCCCCAAGGAGCGCCTGGTCGACCTTGAGGTACTCGCTCAGCAACAGGGCCATCCCCGGATAAAGAAGGGCATCGACATCCCCTGCGAGTTTCTCGGTGAACGCGGGGACCCAGACCAGCAGATGATCCTCCAAAAACCGCAGCGAAGCCTCAAGCGCTGTCTTGAGCAGCTCTGCGTCGCCTGCCTCATAGGCGGCTCTCGCCCGGTCTCCCAGCTGCGCCATGAAGGCGCACTCCAGGGCGATATGGTCATCAGCCACCCGGGGATAGTCCGCCGGAAGGAAGCCTTGGGCCCTATAGGCGTTCCGCACCTCCAGTGTGCTCTCTTGGAACAAGCTCCGTTGGTAGGAGGTGTAGGTCGATTCCCAAGGTGAGGCCTTGGGGTTCGAGGGGCCGATAAAGAAGCGTGTGTACTCACTCTTCAGCGCTTCCAGGGTCTCATCCAGGTTGGCGATGATCGCATCCATCACAGTCTGGGCCCTGATGAAAGCCTCAGAGAAGGAAGCGTCATCTTCCAGGGCAAAAACGGCAAGCGCCTGGCGGGAAGCGTCGCTACAGACTGCTTCCAGCAGCTCCCTGTTTGGCTCAGTGCCAAAGACACTCTTGAAGAGCAGGTAGTTGTACGCCCTGTTCTCCAGAGCAACAAGCATTTCCCCCTGTTTTTCCATGATAAGCTCCCTTCTTGGTCCTTTTCATTATCCCTCTCGTGGTCCCTCTATAACCCCTCAAAGTTCCCTCTCATAACCCCTCAAGAACCCCTCAAGAATCCCTCTCGTGGTCCCCTTCTCAATTCCCAAAACGATAACCCATGCGCCAAACCGTCTGCAAATAGCGCGGATGAGCAGGGTCTTCTTCGATCTTCTCGCGGATCTTCCTCACAAACACCGCGATGCTGGTGGTCTCCCCCATGAACTCGTCGCCCCAAATCTCCTCGATTATCTGCTCCCGCGTGAAGACCTCTCCAGGGTCCCGCGCCAGCAGATACAGTATCTGGAACTCTTTGGGTGTGAGGTCGATCTGTCTTCCCTGCACCTCGACGCGGTTCTTGTTAGGCTCGAACTTCACACCATACTCTTCCAGGGAGTCCTTCCTGGTAGCCGCTCTGTTGTGTTGCTGCAGACGCGCCCTTATCCTCAGGGAAAGCTCCTGATGCATGAAGGGTTTCACCAGGTAGTCATCTCCCCCAACCCCAAAGCCTGCGCCGATATCAGCTATGTCGCCTTTAGCAGAGAGGAAGATGATAGGCACCGTCTCGCTGTTCTGCCGCAGGCGTTGACAGACCTCAAAGCCGTTGAGTTTGGGCATCATGACATCGAGGATGACCAGGTCAGGCGCTTCCCGCTCATATACCTCAAGGGCTTCTTCCCCGTCAGAGGCAAAGCAGAAATCATAGCCGTCGTTGATGACGATGCGCTCGATAAGTATGCGCATGTTCTCCTCGTCATCCACCAATAATACCTTCACCGGTCACACCTCCTTCCTGTACAGCATCCTCAGGGCCTGCCGGACCACCGCTATCCAGGCCTGTGGGGATGCGCACCGTGAACGTGCTCCCCTGATGATACACGCTTTCCACGTGGATGCTGCCCCCCAAAAACGTGACCAGGTCCTTGACCACGGTGAGGCCCAGGCCACTGCCATTGTAGCGGCGATACGACGAGCTGTCGCTTTGGGTGAAGCGGTCATAGATATGCGGCAGGTCATCAGGCTTGATGCCCACACCGTCATCGCTCACCTGCATGACCACCTCGGCCGTGTGGTCATCATAGGAGGCGGTGATGCGTACGTGCCCGCCCCTGTTGGTGAACTTGATGGCGTTGCCGGTGAGGTTCTCAAGGATCCGGCGGAGCTTGCCCCAGTCGCCCATGAAGATGGGCACGGCGGGGTCGATGTCGGTGGTGAGGCTGATGTCGCGCTTCTCGGCGATGAAGTTGACGGAGTAGTAGACGGCCCCGATCACGTCGACCATGTCCACTTCCTCCAGGGAGAGCTCCTCTCTTCCCGCCTCGAGACGGGCGGTCTCAAGGATGTTATTGATCATCTGCAAAAGGAGCTGCCCGTTCTCTTTGACCTCGCGTACTGCCTCCTGCTCCTTCTGATCCTTGGTCTCCGCCAGGGATTCCCACATGTCCGTGAAGGCGAGGATGGAGGTCAGGGGCGTGCGCAGCTCATGGCTCATTATCGCGAGGAAGTCCGACTTGTACTTGCTCTCTACCTGCAGCTTTGAGTTCGCCACCTCAAGCTCGCCCCGTTGTTGCTCAAGGATGTCATTGGCGGCCGCGAGCTGTTCGGTGCGCACGGCTACCTGGCTTTCCAGGCTCTCGTAGGAATTCTGGAGCCGGCGCGTCATGGAGTCGAACTTCCGTGCGAGGTCCTTGATCTCGCCTCTTGCCCGGATCTTGCCGGGGCGCACATCCAGATTGCCCTCCTCGATCTGGCTTGCGGCGTCCTCAAGCTGTGCCAGGGGCCTCATTATCAGCCGTGAGATCGCCATATACAGGACAACCATAAGCAGCAACACCACAAAGAAGATATAGACGGCCTGCCGTGAGATATTGTTCTGTACCCCAGCCAGATAGTTCTCAATGGGCAGGATTATGCTGATAGCGCCGCCCACATCGCCTACCTTGAGCCCTTCCTTGGGGTAGCCGGTCATGTCTGTCTCCCCGGCAGGCTCGCCGTGGCAACGCAGGCAGGACTCCTTCACCTGAAGCGGCGTCACATAGCGGAAGACCTCTTCTCCTTCATACTCGACGATCCCATAGAACTCCTTCTGCCCCTGCGCGAACAGGGCAAAGGCCTCAGCCTCGAAATCATCGGGGTAGGCGTTGCGTTTGCGGGGGGTCTGGCTGACGTATTTGATCACATAGTCGGTGTCACGCGAGAAGAGCACGGCGATGCTCTTGCCTGCGATGGCACAGTAGATACCCTTGAAGTTGTAGCTGCCGTCTGAGTCGGTGTCGATCAGGTCCTGGTTGATCTCGACGAACTCCCACACCGCATTCATCTGACGAGAAAGGATCTGCGCTTTCTCGAGCATCTCAGACTCTGCCTGGCCCCTTTGTAAGAAGGTGCTGAGCAGCACTATCGCGCCCAGTGAGAGCGCCAGCAAGATGGCGACAAGTATGGTCAAACGGGGGTTGATCCCCATCTTGAAGAACCGTATGTCCCTCAGTCGACGCATATCGCTATGCACCATGTGTCCCTATCTGATGCATATCGCTATGCATCACGTGTCCCTATCTGACGCACGTCGCTATCCGACGCACATCCCTCTCCACTGCCCTCTCCCATCCCAACAACACTGTACCACCTGCCAGCGCTGTACGCTAGGAAGCGCTGCATGCCAGAGAGCGCGATCACCTGCCAGAGCTGTACCACCAGAAAGCGCTGCACGCCAGAGAGCGCGATCGCCTGCCAGGGCTGTACCACCAGAAAGCGCTGCCGGAGTATCAACTCCGGCAGCGCCCCGTTCATTACAGTTGGTTCTCGGCTTTTAGGGCCATATCCCTGAGGTCTAGATATGCTTCGAGCGGAAGTTCTTATCAAGCGCACAGGGACGTGGGTTGATGATGATCGATGGATAGGTCATGGTCGAATCGGGCAGGATGGGGATGTCTGAGACGGCTCCGGGGTACTTTGCCTTCAACTCGTCGATATCGCCCCACTCCAGGGCGAACTGAGGACAGGCGTCGATACATACGGGGTTCTCACCCTTCGCCAGAAGGTCCTTGCAGAAGTCGCACTTTGCCACGGTGTTCTTGGCGGCGATGACCTGAGGGACATCATACGGGCAAGCCTCGATGCAAGCCATGCAAGCGGTGCATGTCTTGGCGTCGATTGTGACGATGCCATTGTCGGGATCCTTGGAGATGGCGTCCTCTGGACATGCTGCCAGGCAGGCCGGCACTGCACAGTGATTACAGCTGGCTGAATAGTGATAGTAGCCAGGGGTTGGGAAGCTGCCCGTCTCGTAATCAGAGATAGTCCTGAAAAGCTCCCCGATAGCAAGTTTCTTGATTTCCTTACAGGCGATCTGACAGGTGCGGCAACCAACACAATAATTACAATCGAAATAGAAACCATAATTAGCCATGATAGTATCTCCCTCCTCGTCCTAAGCCTGTTGGAAAGCGGTTACCCGCTGGAAGTCAGGGGTGGGATTCGGCAGGTCGAGGTCAGCAGGCAGCGGCGTGGACCATTTCTCGATATCACACCTTTGCGAGTTGTATCCGGCAGTTCCCAAACCTGTGGAAACCGAATAGGACAGCCAGTTGTCTGAACCCGCGATGTTGAATCCGTTGCTCTCATCGAGCAGGCACTGCGCGCCGTGAGGAAGCCCTATGACGCCAGGCATGACCCTTTCGGTGACGCAGGCAGGACGCAGGGCAGAGCCGTTCTCGTTGAACAAACGGACCGTATCCCCGTCAGAGATACCCTTTGCCTGAGCGTCTTTGGAGTTGATCCAAACCGGACGGATGAATGCCTCGCGCAAGGTATCGATATTGTCGAAATGCGAGTGCTTGACGCGAGGATAATGCGGGCTGTAGTACTGGAAGGGGGTATCACCCTTGATGCCCTTCTCAAAGTCACTGAAGGTGTACTCATAGCCATTCACCGTAGGAACATACTTGGGCAGAGGATGGAGGTATCCCTGACCCATGTTGTTGGAGAGCTCATGGGACCGGCTTGAGTAGAACTCCAGCTTGCCGCTCCCTGAACCAACGGCGTTCTTCACAGGATCATTGACAAACGAAGCTCCTCCCAGACTTGTGAAGGGGTCGCCTGGTGAGCGCGGTATCTGGTAGATGCCTTGCTTCTTGATGTCTGTGTAGGAGATCGCGCCTTCTGCACGAGGCTCGCAGTCGAGGCCGGTGCTGGCTGCTTCCTCTGCGGTGAAGGAGATAAGAGGCTGCCAGTCCTTGCCATCGGCGGTACGGACCTCAGCGCCATAGACCATCGCGAAGTTCTGCTGGGCCTCACTGATGGGATAGGCCAATGCGGGGTCGATGCCCCATTTCTTGAGCAGCTCTGCCCCTATCCACTGATAGCTCTTTGCCTCATAGATCGGCTCGACAACCTTCATCCCAAAGGTCAGGTACTCGGCTCCGGACCGTATCATGTCGCACATCTCCATGGGTGTGAGGCAGGGAAGCACAAAGTCAGCGAAGCGTGACGTGTCGTTGAGCGTGATACTGTGACTGACAAACAGATCCAGGTCGCCGGTCCTGAAGTACTCGACCGCGCCTGCCATGTTGACCGTGCTTTGCACCATGTTCATGACAAAGCAGTAGAGGCACTTGACCTCAAGATCCCGCATCTCATAGGGCAGAAACTCCTGGTCGCCAGTGAAGCGGTATCTTTTCGCCGATAAGGACTTCCATATACCACTGTGGTCCATACTGTCTTCCACGGGGTTTTCCAGCTCTACCAGGTTGAAGCCGCCTTCCCGTACCAGTGAGCCTCCGTTGAAGACGTTGCCTGGCATCGACCCGGTCACAAAGTGGCCGGATTTCCCCAGGTGTCCACCCATGGTGCCTACAGCCATGATCATCTGTGTGTAGACCTCTGAGGTATTGGTACGTGCTGGAGCAACACCGCCGATCAGGGCCGTCTTGTTGTCCTTTGCCATGACCAGGCCAAGCTCGAAGATCTTGGCAGCAGGTACGCCGGTGATATTCTCTGCCCACGCAGGATCCTTTGGTATACCGTCATAGGTGCCCAGGATGTAATCCTTGAAATTCTCGGTGGTATCCTCAACGCCTTCAGGCATATGATCTGCGTCATACCCAATGGTATAGGTCTCAAGGAACTCCCAGTCGATGATCGGGTTATCGATAGGATCGTCCTCGGTGAACATGACATAGGCCATGCCCATGAGCAGGGCCTTGTCGGTTGCCGGACGGATGGGCACCCACTCTGCATCGACTGCAGCCATGGTGTCATGGTACATGGGGTCGACATAGTAGAACTTGACGCCAGCCTCCTTCATGGGGCGTGTCAGCACATGGATAGAAGCGCCGTCGGTTGACACAACCGCATTGTTGCCGATGACTATGGCATATTCACAGTTGCGGCAGTCCAAGCGGTCATTGTTCCAGCTGGAGCTCATACCATACAGCAACGTTGAGAAGGTCCAGGACCCAGACGACCAGGGTCCCCAGCTCGCAGTGAACCCTCCAAAGAGGTTCAGCGCATTCATGAAACCGTAGCCGTAGCGGTTCGCGGTATCGGGGCTGATCATACCGCGCCTGTCCATTCTTTTAGGTTGAAGTCCCAGGATGGCACGGTTGCCATAGGCTTCCTTGATCCGTGTCATCTCCGTTGCGATGGAGTCGATCGCCTCATCCCAGCTGATGCGCTCCCACTCGTCCTTGCCGCGGAGCTCCTGGGTCGAGTTCGCTCCGCCGCCTGGCTTCCAGTTCTTGCGCTTCATGGGGTACTTCAGGCGCATGGGCCCAAAATTGTCATTCAGTCTTGAGCGGCCAAGCTGGCACGCCCTTCTTTGCGGATAATCAGGGGTGTCTGGATGTGTGTCGTCTGTCTTCATCCTGATGGGGATGCCGTCTACCATGTAGACCTTCAATGCGCACATACCCATGCAGTGGTTGTTGCAGATTACCGGTACCCATTCACCTTCCACAACCGGTTCTGTCTCTTCTGTTTCCTTCAGCTCGTTCTCGGTTTTCTTGTCGTCGGCGCAACCTTGCAGGGCAAGCGTTGCAACTGCCAGGGCGCTACCAGCGACAAAGGTGCGCCTACTGAGTCCTTTCTCTTTGATCTCCTGTAGAATACTACCCATACTCATCTCCTCCTTCTTCGCTTCCCATGATTTCCATTCAGCCCAGGTCGGTACAGGTCGACCTTATATCGCCTGCCCTTCCTGGCAGTCCCAACTACGATTGTAGCAACCTGAAAACGCTATTCAATGTCTGCATTCTTATTTTTTGGTAATGAATATTAATGTAGCAACAACTGGACGGCAGAATCCTGTGAGTTCCTGTCTGAAAACCCCCGAAATGTACGACTATCCTACTGTTTGCCGTGTGCAAATTGCTACTCCATTTATAAACACGCTGGTAGTTATTGTGTGGCCTGCTCAAACACTTTTAGCTGACTGATGAGGTCGAACATTTCGGGGGTTTTCAGGCAGGAACTCCCGGATTCTCGTCAAGCAGCTTGAGAGCGGCCTGCAGGCTTTGGTGGAAGGTGGGTTCTGCGCTGGCGGCGCTGTGCATCAGGGGTATGAAGTGGCTGAACTGCTCCGGGCAGCCCGCTATGACTGCGGCTATGATCTCGGGCGCCGACCAGTCCACATTGCCGCCCTCATCGTTCATACCCCAGAGGTGGCGCCGGATGATCTCCGTGAAGAACTCGGGCATCGCGGTTGCGCGGTGCTGTGACAGGTGGCGGAACGCCTCGATGGCGCTGGAGTGGAGCGGCGCCTCGGGTGCATAGGTGAGCCTGGTCAAAAGGCGCCTGACCGCCGCGGGGTCCTGGTCAAAGCGCAGCAGCACAGCGTTGAAGTCGCCCGCGGAGACCAGCGCGTTGAACGCGTCTGTTGCCGCCTCGCCTGCTGGCGCGTTGAGCGTGTTGAGCGCGTCTTCTGTCATATCCGGTGTTATTCCAGGCCGTGCTTGGCGCGTTGGCGGCGGAAGTCCTCTAAGATGCCCTCGCGCTCGTCGTCCATCATCTGCTTGAAGAAGCCCTCGTAGTCGTAGGTGAGCGCCTCAAGGGGCTCGCTTGCGATGCGGCTTGCAAAGGCGGCGAACATCTCGAGGTTCTGCTCGTAGACGTGCATGGAGTTGGAGGTCTGCGCGTAGGTCCCCACGGGGATGCCCAGTTGACCGGCGACGCGTTCTTGCAGGCAGATGAGGCCAAAGGCGTTCATGAAGAAGGCCTGGGCGAAGTCGTTCGAACGGAACATCACGCAGAGGTCAAGCTTGCCCTGGCGCACCAGGAAGTGCAGGCTTTGTAGGCAGGCGGGGTTTTGCAGCTGCGAGTCGCGGAGGTTATCGCGGATACCTATTACCGCGCGCCGCGACGACATCTGGGGGTTGCGCCTCAGTTCATTGACGATAAAATCGAGCTGGTCAAGGGGCCGTGTCATGCGGTGGTGGTAGGTGTAGTCCTCAAGCGGCTCCATGACGCCGTTGCGCTCTACCTGGACGTCCACGGCAAAATCGAGCAGGCCGTCAAGTATCTCCAGGCGGTATTGCTCCAGCTCGCGGGGGCCGCAGATGATGCATTTGCTGATGCGCGGCTCTTTGAGCGGCTCTTCGATGTGCAGCGTCATGCGGCACTCGAGCTGGCTGTAGGACGCGAGGTCCTTGAGGTTCCAGTCCGAGCAGTCTGCAAGCTGGCCGTGGGCGGACAGGGCCAGGATCCCCTTGTGGTATACCTCCGGCAGTGTCTTGCCTTCTACAAAGATGTCCTTCATGTGCGTTACCTTTCCAGGTCGATGGGGGCGTTTGCAAGAGGTGCATCGTCCTCTTCCGGGTTGGAGCCAGAGCTGGATCCAGGGTTGGAGCTAGAGCTGAGGTTAGAGTTGACCCCAACGTTGGGATCAACGTTGGGGTCAAGGTTGGGGTCAAAGCTTGGATCAACGTTGAGATCAACAAGATCGGAGAAAGCGAAGGCAGCGTAAAGCGGAACTGTTCTTACCTGGTTGACAAAGCCAAAATTGCGAGCCATCAGCCGAATGACCCAGGCCGGATTATAGTTATCCTGGTACCGTCTGAGGCTTGCGCTGGCCTTGTTTCTGCCAGACTTCGCCTCTATGGGTATAACGCCACTGGCGGTCTGAATGAGGAAGTCGATCTCAGCGTTGTGCTCGTCACGCCAGTAGAGTAGAGGAATGCCTGCGCTGGCCAACTGCCCTGCTACATAGTTCTCGGTCAGGATTCCCTTGTAGGTAAAGCTGTTGTCCAGCATGATGTCAGGATAGCGGATGCCCACCAGGTTCCCCAAAAGCCCCGGATCATTCAGGTAGAGCTTGAAGACCTCTGGTTTGACAAATCCCTTCAGCGGCACCATTGGGGTTTCCACTGCCGTGCAAGCATATACCATCTCCGATGCAGTCAACCAACTGAGCGCAGAGTGGTAATCCCTGCTCTTGATTCCCTCTTTCACCTTTGAGAACTGGAACTTTCTACTACGGTTGCCCAGCTGCGAAGGAATCGAACGGTAGATACTCTCAATCCTGGATGCCTCCGCCATGTTCTTGATGTGCTTTGTCATGTCAGCCAGATACGACTGGGTGATATCATCAAGGATGCTCCTGTCAAAGCGAAGGACCTCATTATTGTTTTCCAGTAGGTTCGCCACCGCCTCTGGCATGCCGCCAACACAGAGGTAACGCCTATACAGATTCAGGCATTTCTCGTGTACAGGCTCACTCATCTTCCTGCTCCCCTGCAGGCAATCCCTTATCAGACGAGAAAGGCGGGACTCACCACAAGCATCCAGGTATTCCTCGAAATCCATAGGGTACATGCGGAGTATCTTCACCTTGCCAACGGGAAAAGAACCGCGGAACCTTTTGAGCTTCACCCCAAGAAGGGAACCTGCGCAAATTATCTGATAGCGTTGAGGGGCCTCCGCAAAGAACTTCAAGGCCTCAATAAGGCCTTCAGATTCCTGG
>WRHL01000074.1 GCA_009783245.1 Coriobacteriia bacterium | reverse complement strand
ACCCCCTGACACATTACTGTCCCCTTGTCTCATCCTGTCCCCTTTGTCATACCTCTTGTCATAAGGGGTTGGTTGCCGTTTGACAACCAACCCCATTTCGCGATCAACCTGTACTGTCCCTCTAGTACGCGACCCCTTGGGCGCGCATGGCCTCGGCCACCTTGATGAAGCCCGCGATGTTGGCGCCGGCCACCAGGTTGCCCGCCATGCCGTACTCCGCGGCCGCGTCGGCCGCGGCGCGGTAGATCCCCTGCATGATGCCCTTGAGCCGCGCGTCAACCTCCTCGCGCGTCCAGCTCAGACGCGCGCTGTTCTGCGCCATCTCCAGCGCAGAGGTCGCAACACCGCCGGCGTTGGCCGCCTTTGCCGGCGCGAACAACACGCCAGCGCCCTGGAACACCGCGATTGCCTCTGGGGTGCAGGGCATGTTCGCGCCCTCCGCCACGGCAAGCACGCCGCCAGCCACCAGTGTCTCAGCAGCAGCGCCGTCAAGCTCGTTCTGCGTTGCGCAGGGCAGAGCGATGTCAGCCTTTGTATTCCAGATGCCGGCGCAACCTTCAACATACGAGGCGCCCGGCCGGCCGCTCAAGGCCACATACTCGGAGATCCGCTTGCGCTCAACCTCCTTGAGCTGCTTCACCAGGGCCAGGTCCACCCCGTCCTCATCCACAATATAGCCACCGCTGTCGCTCAGGGCCACAACAAGCCCGCCCAGCTCGGTAGCCTTCACAGCCGCATACAGCGCCACATTGCCCGAGCCGGAGATCACCACGCGCTTCCCGGCAAAATCCAGCCCGGCCTCAGCGAGCATCTCGTTGGCAAAATAGCAGACGCCGTAACCCGTCGCCTCGGTGCGCACCAGGCTGCCGCCGTAGGTCAGCCCCTTGCCGGTCAGAATGCCCACAAACTCGTTGCGCAGCCGCTTGTACTGCCCAAACAGGTAGCCTATCTCCCGCGCGCCCACGCCAATGTCGCCGGCGGGAACGTCGGTGTCCGCGCCAATATGCTTGGCCAACTCGGTCATGAAGCTCTGGCAGAAACGCATCACCTCGCCGTCCGACTTGCCCTTGGGGTCAAAGTCGCTGCCGCCCTTACCGCCGCCAATCGGCAGCCCCGTCAGCGAGTTCTTGAAGATCTGCTCAAAGCCCAAAAACTTGATGACTCCTTCATACACCGAGGGATGGAAGCGCAGCCCGCCTTTATAGGGCCCAATCGCGCTGTTGAACTGCACCCGAAAACCGCGGTTGACCTGCACAACCCCCGCATCGTCAACCCAGCTCACCCGGAATTTGATGATCCGCTCCGGCTCCACAATGCGATCCATGATCCCCGCGGCAACATACTCCGGATGCCGCTCGATCACCGGCTCCAAACTCTCCAAAACCTCCAAAACCGCCTGGTGGAACTCCGGCTCGCCCGCATTCCGCGCAACCACCGCATCATACACACCCTGCAAATAGGCGCTCTGCAATTTCATGTGATGTCCTTCCTAAAGCCCAACTCCAGCAAAGTCCTGATTGTAGCACTTATTCCCATAACGAGTCAGACGGCCCCCACGCCCAGCGCACCCCCTCAAGTGGCGCGACCTCCGCGCGCCCAGCGCCCGTCTCCCTCGCGCCAAACCGCCCAACCCGCCCCACAATATGACAGGGTGTCGGGAGCGTGACAGGGGGTCGGCGTTGTGACAAAGGGGCACATGACAAAGGGCATGACAAAGGGGACGGTCCCTTTTGTCATGTTTTCTGTGAAAACTTGACAAAAGGGACCGTCCCCTTTGTCATGCCCTTTGTCATGTGCCCCTTTGTCATGCCCTAATCTAGAAGGGACTTGGTCTTCTCCTCGATGAGGTCGTACCTGAAGTTGGTGAAGTCCTCGCGCAGGCCCGCCACCAGCTTGGGGTCCGATGTGTAGCGCGCCTTGTCCAGCTCCACTATGAGCTGCTCCATGGCCTCGACATCGAAATTAAGCGTTGCGTAGAGCAGGTCCTTCACCAGCGCCTTGTCAGGCCCGTCAAGCAGAGGGCGCGCGTCAGCGCCGGACTCATCGGCCTGCTCGATCTTTCCCACAACATCCTCCAACTGGGCAATCAATGCTTGGGCGTGCTCTAAGAGCGTTGGGTTGCCTCGCTGCACAGCCTCCCAGTCAAAGGCCTTCGAGGCGAACTCCATGGCCCGCGCCTCATCGCCCAGGGCAATGGCGCTGATGCCATAGCAGCTGCCCTTGAGGCCGTGGACGGTGACCATGTAGTCGTTGAGCCCTTGCTCGCTCACCTTGGCGAGCTCCTCAAGCGAGGCCGGCGTGTTCTTGATGAAGGCTCCTATGATGCGCAGGTAGATGGAGGCCTGGTTGCCAAAACGGCTGAGGCCCTCCTCGTAATCGACGCCTTGGATGGGGTTCGCGTCCAGTATCTGGGCGATAAGCTCATTGCTTGCCGGCATGATGCCACTCCTTCTCAGTTGCGCTTTGCATCGCGGGCGTACACGCAAAACCGCCCGCTACCTGCTGAAATCAAAGATGGTCCTCGAGGCGATGGCCTCCTTCTTGCTGAGGATCTCCCTGAACTCCCTTTCGCGGCGGCGCACCATCTTGGCCAGATAGGGGTCGAAGTGCTTGCCCGCGTTGTCGTTGATGTAGGCGAAGGCCTCCTCGGCAGGCCAGGCGTTCTTGTAGGGGCGTGCGGATGTCAGCGCGTCAAAGACGTCGACCACCGCGGTTATGCGTGCGCTCAGGGGTATCAACGTACCCTTGACACCCATGGGGTAGCCCGTCCCGTCCCACTTCTCGTGGTGCCCGTAGATGATCTCGTAGGCGGTCCAGAGCATGCTGTCGTCGCCCATCTTGGTGATGGCCTGCATCAGCATCTCGGCGCCCAGCACGGGATGCGCCTGCATGATACGCATCTCTTGCGCGGTGAGTTTGCCCTGCTTGAGCAAGACGCCGTCGGGAATCCCGATCTTGCCCAGGTCGTGCAGCTTGACGGAATCGATGATGTCGTTGCCGTACTGCTCGGTGACAACATGCTCGTCATGCGGGAACTCGAGCAGGTCAGCGACTATGACCTTGGTGAAGAGCACCACGCATTCGATGTGGGTGCCCGTCTCGTGGTCGCGCATATCCGAGGCGATGGCGAGCAGGTCGAGCGTTATCCGGTCGCGCTGCTTGAGCTTCTCGTAGAGTACCTGCAGCTCCTCGGTGCGTGCCTCGACCAACTCCTCAAGATGATGCCTGTGCTCTTTGAGTTCCAGTTGCAGCCTGACCCGGGTCAGCAGCGAGCTGGGGTTGAAGGGTTTGAGCAGGTAGTCGATGGCGCCTATCTCGAGCGCGTGTACCTCGTCCTCGTTGTCAGCGGAGCCGGTCAGGAAGATGACGGGGATGGAATGCGTCTTAGGGTTGTTCTGCAGGATCTGCAGCAGGTCCAGCCCGGTCATGCCCGGCATATGATGGTCCAAGAGGATCAGGTCAGCGTTATGCTCCTCAAGGAAGGCGAGCGCCGTCTCACCAGAGGTGAACGGCCGCACCAGATAGTCGTACTTGAGCGTCTCGAGAATCTCGTTGAGGATGATGGGATCATCGTCAACGGTAAGAACTACGTATTTATCTGTGCCGCCTGGCATGTAACCAACTTCCCCCCACCGAATAGATTACCAGGCAATGAGCGCCCCCTACCCAAAACCCTCGGCTTATTGCTATTAAGTATACACTTACGTACCACAAGGGATGGCGTCTTTAGCACATTTCATGACAGTTTGCCTGTTCGTTACGCTGGGCTATACAGAAAAATGCAATTTGCAGGCATTCAAACTCACTAATCGCGCATCCTTTCCCTCGGGCATGACAAAGGGGACGGGCGACATGACAAAAGGGACCGTCCCCTTTGTCATGTCGACCGTCCCCTTTGTCATGCCCGTCCCCTTTGTCATGTTGCCCAGGCGCCACCCCTGAAGATCGGAACACGGCTGCCGTCTGCCTTTATGCCGATAACCTCAAGGTCTTCCGTACCCATCATGAAGTCGACATGCGTAGCGCTCTTGTTCACTCCGTGCGCCTTGAGCTCCTCCTCCTCCATCTGTTGGCCGCCCTCAAGGCAGTCAGGGAAGCCCTGGCCCACTGCCAGATGACAGGCGGCATTCTCGTCGAACAGCGTGTTGTAGAACAGGATGCCACTCTTCTGTATGGGCGAGCCCCAGGGCACCAGGGCACATTCGCCCAGGTGGGCGGCCCCCTCATCCACGGTGAATATCGCCTCCAGCACGTCTTGGCCTACCCGCGCCTGGCACTCCACAACCTTCCCGCCCTCAAAGCGCATTGAGAAATCCTCCACCGGGCTGCCATAGTGGATTAGCGGCATACTGGAGTAGACCACGCCCTCGGCGCGGCTGAGGTCGGGCGTGGTGAATATCTCCTCGGTGGGCATGTTGGGGAAGAACTCCCTGCCCTCCACGGTCACGTCGCCGCCACCCTGCCAGATGCCCAGCTTGTTGAGGCCCACCGTAAGGTCGGTACCCAGGCTGTTGGTATAGTGCAGGCTGTCGAAATGCTGGGCGTTCAGCCAGGCCTTGCGCTCATTGAAGCTTTCGCGGTGCTGGGCCCAGGCAGCCACCGGGTCAGGCGTGTCAACGCGTACAGCCGCCAGTATGGCCTGCCACAGCTTCTCGGTTGCCGCCCGCGCATCCAAGCTGGGAAACACCTGCTGCGCCCAGGCCGGCGCAGCGGCGGCAACTATGCACCACACCGCTTTGCCCTGGTCAAGGCAGTCATAGAAGGGCTTGCAGGCCACATGCGAGGCCCGCGCATTGGCCACCAGCTTGGCCTGGTCGACACCCACCAGCGCCTTGGGGTCATCACTGATGACCGACAGCACCGCAGCCCCTCCCAGGGCCATGGAGTTGTTGAGCAGGGCCTGCCATTCCGGGAAGGTCTCAAACACGTCAAGCGCGCAGTTCTCGTAATGAAGGCGCGCGATCTTCTCGTCACCAAAACGCACCGTCACGTGGCGGGCGCCTAGCGCATAGGCCTCGGCGGTGAGCAGGCGGGCGAACTCCACGCTGTCGGTGGATGCCGATAAGAACAGCTCCTGGCCGGGCTGGAGGTTGCAGCCGCTCTTAAGCACCAGGTGCGCGTAGGCCGCCAGGGCGGCGTTCAGTTTTGTATCGCTCATGCCTGCCCCTGGGTGAGCTTCTCCAGGGACTCGGGCGCAAAGGCACGTATCAGCATCTCCTGCTTGGAGATCATGCCAGCGCGGAACAGCGCCAGCAGGCTGTTGTCCATGCCCACCATGCCCTCGTCGGCGCTCGAGTTGATCACCGCGCCTATCTGATGCGTGCGGCCCTCGCGGATCAGGTTGCGGATGGCGTTGTTGCAGTTCATGATCTCAAACGCGGGCGTCATACCGCCGTCCACAAGCGGCACCAACTGCAGCGATACCACCGATTGCAACACCATGGACAGCTGCATGCGCACCTGGGCCTGCTGCTCCGGCGGGAAGCTGTCCACCAGACGGTCCACGGTGTTTGTGGCGCCCAGCGTGTGCAGTGTGGAGAGCACCAGGTGGCCGGTCTCCGCGGCGGTCATGGCAATGGAGATGGTCTCCGCGTCGCGCAGCTCGCCGATCAGGATGACGTCGGGGCTCTGGCGCAGCGCGGCACGCAGGGCCACGGCGTAGGAGGCCGTGTCGATGCTCACCTCGCGCTGGCTGACCAGGCTCATGGCGTGGCGGTGCAGAAACTCGATGGGGTTCTCCAGCGTGATGATGTGGGCATTGCGGCTGTTGTTGATGCGGTCGATGATGGTGGCCAGCGTGGTGGTCTTGCCGCTGCCGGCCGGTCCGGTGATCAGCACCAGGCCACGGCGCAGGTTGGCCAGCTCCAAAACGCTGGGCGGGATGGACAGCGCCTCGGGTTTGGGCATATCAAAGCTCACAACCCGGATGACCGCGGCCAGCGAACCGCGCTGCCGGTAGGTGTTCACGCGGAACCGCGAGACCCCCTTGATGGCAAAGCTGAAGTCGTCGTCCCCGCGCTCCAGGAAGTGCTCAATAGAGCGGTTACCAGCCAATTCATAGATCTGCTCAATGAATTGCTGGGTGTCATTGGGCAAAAGCACCTCGTTGTTGTAGGCCGCGATGACGTTACCTTTCTTGTAACTGAGCGGCTTGCCGGTGATGATGAAGACATCGGCAACCTCCATCTGGACCATCTGGGTGAGCAGTTCCTGCGCGTTCATCTTGTTCCCTTTCCCTTTCACTTCAGACGCCCTTATCCTTACCTGCTGGCGTCGTCCGCCCGGCCTATCGCTTCAAATCAGTCTGCCATCTGTATACTTCCAACCTGTAGTCGGTATCTATCAAGATCTCAACGACAAGTTCGCGTCTTTCATCAATCGAGAAGGAGCGCCTGACGAGAAGGCCTCCGTCCTCGGTGGTCTGCACCGTGTATTGGGCTGCCGCAAGCCTGCTTCCCAGGCTTGCGTGTGTCAAACCCTGCTCCGGTGAGCGCTCCTGCACCCGCTCCTCTTCCACCAGTGCGTCCAGGTCCGCCAGCCAGCGCTCCGCCTCGCTGTCCGCAGCATAGTAGTTCTGCGTGGACTCGGTCGCCCGTGTCGACAACCGCAGGTCAGCGCGGGCCGTCACCAGCGTGAGCACCGCGAAGGTGGTCAGCAGAACGGCGACGATGATGGTCACCAGGGTGGAGATGCCAACGCCCAATGCCGAGCGGGAGCCGCTCTTCGCACGCATCAGCCATCACCTCCCCACATCAGGTTGCTGCCTATGTTGTATCTGCTTACCTCATACTGCAGCAAAGTGCGGCGGCCTTCCATCAGCGTGATGGTCGCGGTCTTGACCAGTTGTGAGGTATCAACCGCGCAGGTCAAGATATAGACTGCTGCGCCTGCGGTCTCTGTGTCAACCGGTTGCAGCTCCTGGTCAAAGTACCAGGTCAGACTATAGGCCGTCGACCCGGCTCTCTCTACCTTTGGATCCCCGTCATTGAGACAGCGTATGGCCCCCTCGGGCGTGTTGCTCATCACGCTAAGAAGCGAATCCAGGTCGCTGTGACCCGCCTTGAAGTACTCAGCGAGCTGCTGCGCCTCAATGCCCAGTTGGGTCTGGGCGGCGCTACGGGCGCTCTCAACGCGCGCCTGTGCGAACACCTGCAGGCAGATGACCGCGCAGATGACAAAGATGACCATGTCCAAGACCAGCTCCAGGAAGAAGGCGCGCGAGCTTGAGGGTCTCCTCTCCACCGCGCTCACCTCCCCATCCTGGTACTGCGCAGCCAGAGGTCTATGCTCTCGGTGCGCCCGTCAATGGTGGTGAAGCTGATGATCAGCAGACTGCCGCCTGAGCCTGGGTCGCTTGGATCACCCGGGCCTGGGCCAACGCTACTGACAGGGCTGCGCCCTTGGGTCATGCTGACCGTCATCTCCTCCAGCGGCAAAATGGGTTGGCAGAGCTTGATGTCCACCGTGGCCCCAGGAGCGAAGACCCCCTCATACAGCATGCCGTCCTGCACAAACAGCCAGGTCTCATAGCCGCGGCCGCTCCTGCGCTCAGTCAGCACCAGGGCGTCGTTGCCACCCACGCTGTCTGTGCGCACGCTGTCTGCAAGGTCGTTGTGCCTGACCTTCTCGGCGACGTATAAAACGCTGGTCCGGCTGTCATAATTCATACGCATGGTGTCCGCCGTGCCCCGGTAGACCTGGGCGCCGATCACGCAGAGCATGAGCGCGCAGGCCGCGTACACGCAGAAGAGCGTGACCACCACAACCAGATCGAGGGAGTACCGCTTCATGCCAGCCGCTACCTCCCTTTTCCTATGCCAAGGAACCCGGCGATCTCATCGACGGGCGAGCTGGGCGCCAGCACGATGACCCGGATCTGAGGTATGAGGTTGTCGCCCATCGACTCGTAATACACCACGTAACGCTTGTGGTCCACGGTCAGCCCGTAGTTGCTCTCCAGGTAGGCCACGCCCTCTGCGCTGTCGGGGAAACGCCCCTCGATGGCGTAGCACTGCACGGCGCTGCGCCGCACGCTGTCGGCCACGAACTGCGCCTGCGTGTCGGTCACCTTGGCGCTGAGCAGCGCTTGGCTCCAGCCCAGTATTCCCAGTACGATAAGCACAAAGACGATGGCCCACAGCACCCTGGAACGCAGGATGCGGAGCGGCAGCGGTCTTTGTCTGGCTTCGTTCACGGTGGTTCAAGCCTCCTAGATGTTGCTCAATACGCCGAGCAACGGCAGCATGACCGACAAAAGGATGATGCCCACCAAGACGCACATGAAGCCGACAAGCGCGGGCTCCAGCGCGCCGATGATGCGTTCCAGCTTGCGCTCTGTGGTGTTGGCCAAAGAGTTGCCCACCTGGTCGAAGACCCGGGCGTCGGCCCCTGAGCGGAAGCCCACGGCCAAAAGGCTCATCTCCTCCGGTGGGAAGATCCTGCTTTTCTCGACAGCAGCTTGAAAGCCGACGTTTGCCTTGATGTCCTTGTGGATCAGCCCGACCTTATCGGCAACCTTGGAATTCTCAAGCAGCGGCTCCGCGAGTTCGAGCGCCACGTCCATGTCCAGGCCGCTGTTCAGCATGGTGGACATGGCCAGCGCGAAACGCTGCAGCGACATCTTGAAGCTGATGTCGCCGGTGATGGGCGCGCGCTCATAGAGCAGGGTGTAGAGGCGCCGGCCCGCGGGGATGAGGCGCGCGATGAGCAGGATGGCGGCTATTGCCACCAGCACTATGGTGATGATGAGCGCGGATGAGCGCAGACCCTGCCCAATCGCCAGCAGCGAGCCGGCGAGGCCTGTGAGCTCGAGGCCGAGCTGGTTGAAGACCTGGTCGAAGACGGGCATGGCCTGGGTGAGCAGCACTATCACCACCACCAGCACCATGAACACCATGGTCAGCGGGTAGACCAGGGCGGAGCGGAGCGCGCGGCTGAGCTCGTCGCGTTTCTCGTAGTAGTTGCGCAGGCTGAGGCAGGTGTCCTCAAGCTTGCCGGTCTCCTCTGCGATGCGCAGCAGGCTGAGTGCGTAGGCGGGGATGCCGCCGGCCTTCTCGAGGCATGCTGACAGCGGCAGCCCGGACAGGCTGAGGCGGTAGAGCTCGTCGAGCCACGCCGCGTACAGCGAGTTGCCGGCGCCCTGCTTGAGGATGTCGAAGCCGTCTGCGGGCGTCAGGCCCGAGTGGTAGATGAGTTCCAGGTTCGCGAAGAACAGGCTCAGCTCAGCTGGCGTCATCTCCTTGCGTATGGTAGGTTTCTCTGCCATCCCTTAATCCTTTCAGCTCAGTAGTACAGCAACGGGTGGTAGTTCTGCCCGTCCCCGATGATCTGACTCACATCCCCCTGGCCCTTGCCCGCCGAATCAAAGGTGGGGTCCAGGCGCACATAGGCGTTGCCGGGGAACTCTATCTCCCTGCGTATCCAGCCCGCGTCCGTGGTGTACACCGATATCCAGGCGTGATAGGCGTCACCGCAGTAGCCGACCTCCACCTTGGTGGGCAGGCGCTGCACCCGCAGCATCGCAGCCGTCAGCGTAGCGAAGTCGTAGCAGATGCCGTCGCCGGTGCTTAAGGTGTTGTTGTTGTTGGGCACGTAGCCAGGGGCGACCGTTGCGGCCTTCTCGTAATCATAGACGATGTTCTGCACCACCCACATGTATATCTGGTCCACCGCCTCCACGTCACTGGTGGCGTTCTCCGTCACCCGAACGCTGAGCTGCACCGCTGCGTCGCCCTCCTCGAACTCCACGATCTGGTTGGGGTAGAGGAAGGGCCCGAACTCATCGATGAGCTCGACCTCCACGCTCTGCGAGAACAGCGCCGCATACTGGTTGTCATAGAGGTGCTCATAGAGGCCCACCTCATAGGTGCCGTTGCCGCGGGAGAGCGGGATGGTGGTATAGTAGCCCGAGTAGGGCAGCGTGTACTGGTAGCGGTTGCCATCTGGGGCATCTACCAGCACTTTTACCTTGGTATCACCAAGATATGATGCGGCGCAGATGTAGCCGTAGGCTGCGTTCGAGAAGTCGAGGACGGCGGTCTCCCAGTCGGTGGCAACCAGTTCGCCGGGCTGTTCCGCAATGCGGACCTGAGGTGTGTTGTCGCGCGGCTGGCCGGGATTGGCGCGTTTGTCGTCGTCAACGGAGACCTCGCTGGAGAGCTCTGCGTTGCGACCGCAGGACGTGAGAAGGAAGGCCCCCACCAGAGCCAAGATGACGATAAGTACCCACCGGAGAAAACACTTCGAAGCGAACATGTGGCTGGTAACCCCTCAAATGCCCCCTTGAACTGCATGTTTGCGGCTTATTTTACCTCTTTTTGCATCGTATAACAATTCGCTTTTTTACTTAACAAAATAATGCTACCTGGTAGATGACATAAAGGGGACAGAAGGGGACGGATGTGTCAGGGGTGTGTCAGGGGGGCGGGACACGTTTTTCACATCACCCCCCCGTCTCGCCCCCCTTTGCCCACTCTGTCCCCCAC
>WRHL01000073.1 GCA_009783245.1 Coriobacteriia bacterium | reverse complement strand
GATCCAGGTGTGGTTTGGGCTGCGCACCATCTTCAACAACACCGACGATCTGATCGTCCGCACCAAGGAGCTCGCCGACGCCCGCGGGGTTGGCGTCCACATGCACGTGGCCGAGGCGAAAAGCGAGATCGACTACACCCAGGCCCAGTACGGGGAGCCCACCGTCATGCACCTTGAGCGCCTGGGCGTATTGGACAAAAACCTCCTGGCCGTGCACGCCGTCTGGCTGACAGACACAGAAGTCGACCTGCTGAAGAAGCATGACGTGAAGGTATCGCATAACCCGGCCTCGGCCATGCGCGTGCTTGGCTTTGCGAAGATCCCCCAGATGCTTGAGAAGGGCGTATGCGTTGCGCTGGGGACAGACGGCGCTTCCTCCTCCAACCGCATGGATATTGTCGATGAGATGTGGCTGACCTCGCTCATCCACAAGGGCTGGCGCCTGGACTCCACGGTTGTCCCCTCTGAGGCGGTCCTGCGCATGGCTACCAGCCATGGCGCCCGCGCTCTGTTGGACGAGAAGGACTGTGGAAGCCTTGAGCCAGGGAAGAAGGCCGATCTTATCGTGATCGACCCTTATGGCTCCTCGATGATGCCGGTTAACGATAAGATCGCAGGCCTGGTGACCGCGATGCATTCGAGCAATATCAGCTCAACCATGTGTGACGGGGTGTGGCTCATGCGTGACCGCAAGCTGCTCACGCTTGATGAAGACGCCATAATCCAGGAGGCGAATGAACGCGCACAGGCTATCTATGCCAGGGCTGGAATCATTCTCCCAGACCGCTTCCCCGTTACTTCAGTAACCCCGTGATTTCAGGTCCCTGACCAGCTCTACCCACCAGGCAAGCACGTCAAAGCCGTCGCGGCTGAGCTTGCGCGCACGTGGGGAGCGGCCGGTATCGCTGCATTCTATGTGAGAGAGGCCCAGCCTGCCTTCCGCATTTATCGTGCCCTTGAAATCACCGTACTGAGCTGAGTGCTGGGGGACAAGGCCATCGTTTGGGCCTTCTAGCAAGAGGACCAGCGGCGTGATCGTCAAAAAGAAGAGGTCGCCTGGCAAGCGGTTCTGCACAGCGGCATAACTCTGCAGGGGGATGTCTTTGGGGAGTGGATACCTCTGATTGAACTCCTCCATGGCTTTTGCCCCCACGCCCTCCCAGGCCTGCACATAGTGGGGGTTGTCCTCACCAAGCAGTATCAAGGCGATGTCAACTGGCAGACCAGCGAGCCACTTGATCGGGCTTGGAACATGATAGATCCAGTCCAGGCCGCGCGCCCCATGATGCGGGGTGGCTATAGTGGTGATTGATGCAATATGCTCAGCGCAGCCAGGCAGCGTGGCCAACACGCGCGCATCGATGCCACCTTTGGAGTGGCCGATGATGTTGACCTTATCCGTCTGTTGCTCCTGGAGGATCTCAAAGAGTCTTGTGCGCAGCTGTTGGGCATTGCTTTCAGCGCTGCCCCAGGCATCCTGTCGACTGATGCAGACGGTTGCCCCGCGCTGGCGCAGCGTCTCAGGGATGCGACCCCAGTAACGCAGCCGCTCTGCCTGCTTGATGGCAATCCCATGAACCAGGAACAGCGGCCACCGCGTAGCGCAATCCCGATTCTCTGTAAGCTGCTCAACCATGATGGGACAATTATTAACACAGAACGGTATCAAAAGACAAGAAAGACAAAGACCCATAAAAATGCAGCGAAATCGAACTTGGGGGTGTCAAATGCCCTAAATAAGGACCGAAATCACTAAATATTGTGAAATTCTGGGATTATTGAGGCTATAGACACAACACAAGTTCGATTTCGATACAGAATGCACCTCATGAATCTTTACCGGGGCAGAACGTGGAACTAGCGGGGAACTAGCGCATAGGCGGCTGTGAAGGGGGACATCGTCCCCCTTCACAGCCATCCCTATTCTGTCCAGACGCTTTGTTACCTACTTTTTACTTCAGGCTAAGCAGCCCTTAATTTTCAATAAATAGAATTAACTAAGTAGCAAATAGTGAGTGGGAGGTGTTGTGTAATGAAAAAAAGCAGCAAACTATGGGCAATATTGTTAACGGTAGCGCTTTCTCTGGTGCTTTTACCAGCAGGCTTTGCCTTTGCATCAGAAGAAGGTGATCAACAGTCTTTGCTTACGACATCCAGTACTTCAGACATCGACAAAAGCGCGTTTCTCGAAACCATCGAGATAGCTCAGGATGTGTTGGGAAACAAGGATGACTATCTGGTTGTAGGAACCACCGATACCTATGATGAGAACTACTGGCGGGAACAACTGGCCGGCTATGTGACGCTTGCCCAGATGATACTGAGTTTCCCAGATAGCACACCTGGCTTACAGGAAACGCTCGATACCGCAGTGAATGAGGTCTTTCCAGAGATCATGTCTCATTTTGAGAAAATCGAGATAGCTGATCCCAGAACACTTCTAGTAGGTGTCGAAAGCATGACCACCACGCGATTCACCTTTGAAAGCAGCGCTGTGGTAAGCGACGGAGATGGGACCTTGAGCCTTGAAGTCGATGCCGTTTCGAATCCTGGTGGCATCGCCTTCATGAACATCGTCTTCAAGGTAGCAAACGTCCCTGCTGGTAAGACTCTAGTCTGTGACTTTGGGTGGCAAAGCGCCGGACAAGCCCTGGAGGAAATCTCCTTTTCGCCCATCAACAAGATGAACCTGGTAGCTGTGGGCGGCGACCTTTTCCGCAGCCCCCACAACAACACCCATCTGATGACCACCAATATGAACGCGAGCTCTGCTGTCTACAGGCTCTCCATTGATGGCGTGGTCATTGGTACGTTTGTGATCTCCTATACTGGCCCCATTGTCACCGTGACTTATGATAGCGATGGCGGAACTGCGGTTGCTCCTGCCAGCGTGAACTACGGTAACTGGGTATCCGAGCCAGCCAAGCCCACCAAAGAAGGTCACAGCTTTATAGGCTGGTATCTTGACGATGAGTCCTTTGTCTTCGGGGTTGTCTATGGTGTCCGGGTAACCTCTGATATCACTTTGGTCGCCCGTTGGAACGCGAATACCTATACGGTAAGCTTTGATAGTGATGGAGGCAGCCTGGTGCTCCCGCTTTCCGTACAGTATCCTGCTTCAGCAACACAACCAGCAGACCCACAAAAGGAAGGCTACAACTTCTTGGGCTGGTATCTTGATGACGCTCAATTCGACTTCAATGCGACGATAACCGCGAACATCACTCTCACAGCCAAATGGGAGAAAGAGCCTGTGCCCTTGCCGGTGATCGTGAGCATAACCGAGCCCTATTTTGAGGGAATCGAAGGCGAGTTCACCAATGACGGAGCAGGTAACTTCACTGCAGTCTACAATGTTGCTGGCATAGACGGCGCCTTGCGCACCTTCCCGATCTTTGGGATCGACAACGTCTCCATCCGCAACTTCCAGGTGGGGATAGTCAGCACAGTCACCAACCGCTCCTACAGCATGGCGCTGTACGATTACGCAGCAGGGCAGTATCGCCTAGACAACCTGTACAACGCGTCCTGGCCTGCTACCAGCCGGGATGGTAACTTCTACTATGAGATTTACTTCAACGATGCAGGAACCCTGAAGCTCATCGGCACTTACACCATAAGCCTGGTGGAAGAAGAAGAGCCCGAGCCCACGGCGACCTATACCATCACCTACTACAATTTCTTTGGCAGCCCTTGTGACAGCGAGGTTGTTGAAGAGGGCACAATCCTTTCACTACCCACGGATTTCTCAGACACAATCAAGTGGGGTTTGGCATACAAGCAGGCTCAGGGCGAGGATTTCACCGGCAACTGGCTTGCCTGGGTTGGCGGACTATGGGTGCCCTTTGAAGCAACAACAGCAATCTCCGCAAACTGGATCCTGATGCCGGAGTGCAAGCCCGTCAATACGCTATACACGGTAGACTTCGAGGATGTTTATGGGGTGACGGTTCAGTATTACACCAACATCTCAGGCTGGAAGACCGTGGGCGTTTTTGACAGTACTAGCACCTTCAGTATCCCAGATCAAGACAAGTCTACTTTTGGTCCAACCACCATCAGGGTATACAAGGGTGGCATGACCTACACCTTTGACAATGTAGACACCAGCAGTGGCGCGGTCGTGACGTTGACTGTTCCGATAAAAGAGCTCTGGGTAATGGGTGTTTGGTGTGATGGCTGCACGCTGAGCGTTGTGCAGAATAATTGGGTATATCAGAATTTAGTTCCTGTGGTAAGTGGGACAACCGTGTTCAAGGTGTTCGATAATGGCGGCAACTACCAGGTAAATCTCAACAAGTCTGGTTTCCATACCGTCATTCGTAACGCGGTCTTGGGAGACGGCGTCCTCTACGTATACCTTGCGGACAGCGTCTTTTATCAGACACAGGTCCCTGAAGGTGTAAGCAATGTCAGAATGCAGTCCAACAACTGGATATATCCCATGCCCGCAAAGGCTGGCGATATCATCGACCTGCTCAAGACTGACAAAAGCGCAAAGATGACTTTTGATTACAACGGCAGCTCGTACAGCGTTGACTTCATTCTCAACGGTTCGGACCCATTCATATCGATTCGCTGAACCTATAGGGAGTAGCAGCCTCCCGACTTATGGGAAAGAGGCGAAGGACAACCTTTGCCTCTTTCTCGATTTCACCTTATGTATGCCCAGCATGGAGGGGGCGGCCCTATTCTGGCTTTGAAGAAGCCAGAATAGGACCGCCCCCATTCTGTCCGCTATTCTGTCTGGAGGCGCATGTGGAACTGGCGCCTGGCGGGGTGCTGTCGCGCCTCTTTGGTGGGAGCGCTGGGCGATGCGGGCGTCCTTTTCGTTATGTAAGGGGTTGTCTTCTAAAAACACTCTGTGGTAGTATGCTCGCTTGTAAACCGTTGAGAGGGAAGTAACGTCGGCGGCGCGCTCACAGAGAGTCAGGGGTGCTGGGATCCTGGCAGGAAGCGGACCGACAAATGGGCCCTTGAGGGCTAAGGCAAACGGCTGGCGCTCAGTAGTCTTGGACGTGTGTCCGCGTAAAGGACAGAGATGTGATAGCATCTCGCTAAGTGGACGGCTTTGCCGTCAAGCAGTGGTGGCACCGCAGGAGCTCGAGGCTCTTGTCCCTGCAAATGAGTGGGAGACAAGGGTCTTTTTATATGCCCGGACTCTCCCAGGGATTTGGGGAAACCCAAGAAAGGAGAGCACCATGAGCACCACAGGTATCGCAGGCAAGGACAATCTACCGTACAAGACCTATCTGAGTGAGGACGAGCTGCCCACGCATTACTACAATGTGCGGGCGGACATGCAGGTTGGCCACGCGCCCATCCTGCACCCAGGCACGCTGCAGCCGGTGACGGTGGCAGACATGGAGCCCATCTTCTGCACGGCCCTGGCTGAGCAGGAGCTCAACGCCACGGATCGCTTCATCGAGATCCCCGGGGCTGTGCGCGATTTCTACCGCATGTACAGGCCGTCGCCGGTCATCCGCGCGTATTACCTGGAGAAGGCCCTGGGCACTCCGGCGCGCATCTACTACAAGTACGAGGGCGGCAACACCAGCGGCAGCCACAAGCTGAACTCGGCTATCGCGCAGGCATATTACGCCAAGGAGCAGGGGCTCAAAGGGCTGACCACTGAGACTGGAGCCGGCCAGTGGGGCACCGCCATGGCTATGGCCTGTGTGTACTTTGGGCTGGACCTGGATGTGTACATGGTGCGGGTCTCCTACGAGCAGAAGCCGTACCGCAAGATAGTCATGCAGACCTATGGCGCCAATGTTATCGCCTCGCCCAGCGATAGGACCAACGTCGGTCGCAAGATGTTGGAGAACGCCGCTAACAAGGGAGGCTCGCTGGGCACGGCTATCAGCGAGGCCGTTGAGGTGGCCGTGAGCACCGAGGGCTACCGGTATGTGCTGGGCAGCGTTTTGAACCAGGTGCTCATACACCAGTCCATCATCGGGCTTGAGGCGAAAAAGGCCCTGGAGAAGCTGGGCGAATACCCCGACATT
The DNA here is from genome assembly GCA_009783245.1 of Coriobacteriia bacterium. Lineage (GTDB taxonomy): Bacteria > Actinomycetota > Coriobacteriia > Coriobacteriales > UBA8131 > WRHL01. The sequence continues at coordinate 4,491 of WRHL01000073.1, read as the reverse complement.
GTCATTGGTTGCGCGGGCGGTGGCTCCAACCTGGGAGGCCTGATGGCGCCCTTCATGGAGGACCGTCTGGCGGGACGTCCGGCGCCGCACTTCATCGCCGTTGAGCCGGCTTCCTGCCCGTCTTTGACCCGGGGTCGCTTTGCCTATGACTTCTGCGACACCGGCCAGGTCACGCCGCTGGCCAAGATGTACACACTGGGGCACGCCTTCATGCCCTCTTCCAACCATGCCGGCGGCCTGCGCTTCCATGGCATGAGCCCCATCTTAAGCCAGCTCTACCACGACGGCTTTTTGGATGAGGCACGCGCGGTGGAGCAGACTGCCGTCTTTGAGGCCGCCGAGCTCTTCACCCGCACCGAGGGCACCCTGCCGGCGCCGGAGTCATCGCACGCCATACGGGTAGCCATCGACGAGGCGCTCAGATGCAAGGAGACCGGCGAGGAGAAGGTGATACTGTTTGGCCTGACCGGCAGCGGTTACTTCGACCTGGCCGCTTACGAGCAGTACAACAGCGGCACCATGACGGACTATATCCCCACAGACGAGGACTTGGAGCGCGGCTTTGCCACCATCCCGTCGCTGCCGGGGATTCAGTAGGTTCTGCGATTCAACAGATTAGTAGGAGGCAGGGGACACCAACTATCCCCTGCCTCTTAGAACAGTTGAACGGTTAATGAAGAAGGCGGAACCAGTCCCTATGAGTCCTGTTGCTCAAGCCGTTCTGCAATCCAGGCTTTGATCAGGGACTGTCGGGTGACACCTGCACGTTTTGCCTCAGCGTCTAGGGACTCAACCATCCATGTGGGGAAATCAACGTTAACCCCTTTTATTTCCTGTCTGTTTGGGTGGCGGATAGAAGACAAATCAAGATAGGGCGAAATGTCTTCGCCATCGTCGAATAATTTATCCAGCTCTTCTGCTTTCATAAATCTCCACCTCCCCCTCTCTTGAGCGCCGTACCGAGATTATTTGTATCACTTCGTCCTTGTAGGTAATGAGCGCCGAGCAATGCCTCATTCCAATCATGCCAATCACAACAAACCTTTGTCCAGTCTCAGAGTGCGCTTCTACTTCGACATAATCCTCATCAAGCCACAGGCTTTGCGCCTCAAAGAAGTCGATACCATGCCTGGCCTTATTCGCGACACCCTTTTTAGGATCAAATTCAAAGCGCATAGTTCCTCCTTGTAGACAAGTAAAAGCTACGTCATAAATATATCACAGAGTCGAATACAGGGTTTCTTCAAACAAGTACCAGGTAGCTCTCGTCGTGGGGCGGTGATTCTGGAATAATAAGGTGAATCCAACAGGCGGGCAGAGAGCAGCCCAAGCACAAAGATCTGCAGAACCCGGCATTTAGGCGGGGTGAATCGTATTGTTGATGGAGCATGAGTGGCTATAGCTGAGAAAGGCGCGACAAGGGGGCACAGCGTAACCGGTGACACCAGCGGTTTCATCGCCCTTTACCAGCGCCACGTAGACACCGTCTATCGCGTTTGTTACACCTATCTGCACAACGCAGCGGACACAGAGGACGCAGTGCAGAACGTATTCATCAAGCTGCTCAACGCGCCAAGGGATTTTGAAAGCGATGAACACGAGAAGGCCTGGTTGATCAGGGTGGCAAGCAACCACTGTAAGGATGTGCTGAAAAGCGCTTGGAACCGGCGGACCGGCTTTGAGAATATCCCCGAGCCGCTCACCGAGGATGCGGCTCCAGATGAGACCCTTGAGGAAGTGCTGAAATTGCCAGAGAACCAGAGGATATGCGTCTACCTGTATTACTACGAGGGCTACAGCACCGCCGAGATAGCCAATATGATCGACCGACCCAACTCCACAGTGAGAAACTACCTGAGCGACGCACGCAAGGAACTGGGCAAGAGACTGAAAGGCAGCTTCGATGAGTAACAGCGACAACAGGCTCAAAGAGGCATATGACCAACTAAAGCCTGACGATAAGGCCAAGCAACGCATGCTTGATAACATCCTCGCTGCCGCCGGGAAGGAGCAGGAGGATGCGGATGATGCGCCGGTGCAGGCGCCGGTGCAGGCGCCAGCGCCAACGCCTGCGTTGACGCCTTTGCCGCAAAAGAAGAGGTCCCGTCGCCGACCATTGCTGCAGATCGCTTTGCCCGTTGCTGCCTGCCTGGTGCTCTTAGCAGGTGTTGGTTATTATGTCCTACCGCAGATCATGCCTGTGAAGTTTGGGCCTTCAATTGACATGGATAAAAGCTACAGCGTGACAGAGAAAACACCTCAAGAAACCCCGATGTCAGAGGTTGATCCCCAGGAACCAACAACAGGAGAGGCTGACCAAGAACCTGACCCCCCCGGTTTAACCGAGGATGGACCAACCGTGTCTGAGCCTGCCGTTACTTTACCCGTGGAAGACATGTCCCCATCCTACGCTGCACAGGAGCCCCCCTCAAAAGGTGTAGACACGTTCATTCTGCTCACCGCAGGCGTCTTGCTTGTCTTTGCAGCTGCAGTTATCGTTTTCTTTGTGGTGTTACGGAGAAGACGTCGCTAGCCCGTAGGCGAAACACGTTGTCAGCAACAGCTCTTTAGTATCTAGCTATCGCCGTGAGAAACCGCGCTTGAGGAATCGACCGCGGCCTTTCGTCGCGTTGAACCTGCCATCTTGCACAATGATCTCGCCGCGGCTGATGGTGGTGCGGGGGTAACCGGTGATACGCATGCCCTCATAGGGGGTATAGTCCACCCGCTCGTGGAGGAGGTCATGGGTTATGGTGACTTCCTTATCGGGATCGAAGATCACCACATCAGCATCTGAGCCCACAGCAAGCACGCCTTTTTTAGGATAGAGGCCAAAGCGCTGAGCCGGTGCTGCGCAACAGAGCTCGACAAAACGCTCAAGGCCCAACCCACGTTTGACCACACCTTCTGAATGAATCAGGGAAAGCCGGAGCTCAACGCCTGGCATGCCGTTGGGACACTGGGTGAAGTCATCTTTTCCCGCCTGCTTGTCTGTGGCAAAGTAGAAAGGGCAGTGGTCGGTGCCAATGGTGTCGATGCGCCCATCAGCCAACCCCTGCCAGAGCGCCACTGCATCAGCTCGCTTGCGCAGGGGCGGGCTCATGATGTACTTGAGACCCTCATTGTTGGCTTGCGCATAGAGGCTGTCGTCCAGGAGCAGGTACTGCGGGCAGGTCTCCAGTATGACGTTGGGGATAAAGGGCAGGTCCTGGGTGGCCGCCAACCCTGCGGCACTGCTCAGGTGCACAATGTATACAGGTGCGTCGCCAGCAGCGCGGGCCTGGTTCAAGACCGTTGAGACAGCCTGCGCCTCGCACTCAGCAGGCCGGCTCAAGGCGTGGTAAAGCGGCTCGGTCTTGCCCTCTGCAACAAAGCGTTTCCGCAGCTCAGTGAGCATGGCGTGGTCCTCGCAGTGAACGCAGCACAGTATCCCAAGCTCCCTGGAACGGGCAAGAAGGTTGACGGTCTCCTCATCGCTGAGACGGTTGGCGTAGGTCATATAGAACTTCAGACTGGTAACACCAAGGTCAGGGAGCTGACTCATCTCCTTTAGGATGGCATCGTCAACGCGGGCGATTGCACAATGGAAGCCGTAGTCGATCACCGCCTTGCCGCCAGCCAGGCCGTGATAGGCGTCGATCTGGTGTTGCAGGCTACAGCCTGCGGGCCCAAAGCCGATGTGGTCGATGATGGTAGTGGTACCACCACAAGCTGCTGCAACCGTGCCGGTGAAGAAGTCGTCCGTCGCGCGGTGCGCACCCATCTGCAGGTCCATGTGGGTATGTGGGTCCACGCCGCCGGGAAGCACCAACATACCTTGGGCATCGATGACCTGCTCACTGGGGTTTTGTACCGCCAGCGCCGTATCGATCTCAACGATAAGTTCGTCGTCTATGCGCAGGTCGGCTTTCTGTGTGCCCCCAGCGTTGACAATGATTCCGTTGGTGATGAGCATACTGCGCTCCTTGGCTATCTGACGTGTCCGTGCGCTCCAACGACACAAACACTAGCACCGTTCAAATACCAAAGCAACCCACCGCTTGAGACAAAGGGGACGGATGAGACAAGGGGTGTGACACATGACAAAGGGCACATGACAAAAGGGACCGTCCCCTTTGTCACACCGTCCCCTTTGTCACACCGTCCCCGTTGGGCCGCGCCCAGTTGCCCATGCTATACTTTGCTCAATCTCAGGGGGAACGTGATACTCACAGAAGGGATCAGCAATGGATAAGTCATGCCCCAAATGCGGCAACCAGGTTCCAGGGGAGGCGCTGTTCTGCACCTTCTGCGGTGCAGCGATGTCCACAGAGCCAGTCGCCCCAGAGCCAGCGGCGCCAGAACAGCAGGCGCCAGCGCCAGCAGAGCAGCTGACCCAGCCGATGCCGGCTGCGCCCGAGCAGCCGACCCAGCCCTGGCAGGCGACAGCGCCCATGCAGGCAGCGGCAGCTGCGCCACCTCCACCCCCGCAACCCCAACCGGGCTACCAGC
>WRHL01000072.1 GCA_009783245.1 Coriobacteriia bacterium | reverse complement strand
CAGTGGGGTGTGGTAAGCGGAGATGGAGCTAGCTGGCGAGAAGCGCGGGTGCGCCCTTTACCCGCGCGACACGAGCTCTTTGCCCGCGCGACACTAGTGTATAATAATGCGTTGCCGATTTACCGGCGATAGAATGTATGGTACAGCTGCGGAGAGCCCGCAGTAGGATAAAAAGGAGTTCACTTTGGCAGTTAAGATTCGACTGGCACGTCATGGAGCTAAGAAGGCACCCTACTATCGCGTAGTTGTGGCCGACGCCCGTGCAACCCGCGATGGCCGCTTCATTGAGGAAGTCGGCCGTTACAATCCCTGCGTCGACCCCACTCTTATCAAGCTTGACCTTGAGAAGATCGAGACCTGGATGAAGAACGGCGCTCAGCCAACTGAGAGAGTTACCAAGCTGATCGCCAAGGCTAAAGAAGAGGCATAGACCATGTCAGATAATCAGGGGGACGCTGTCGTTCTGGTTCAGGGTATTGTGCTCTCTCTGGTCGATGAGCCAGAGCAGGTGCAGATCTCCAGTTCAGAGGATGGCGATACGCTCACCATTGAGATCCGTGTCAGTGAGGACGATGTAGGAAAGGTCATCGGCCGTCAGGGCAGGATCATCAAGGCGATTCGGACACTCGCACGTGCTGCCTCATCCTATGTGGGCGGCTCACGTATTGAAGTCGAGGTTGTGGACTGACAATCCGTAGATGGGCGGTCAGCCGTAATGTCGAAGTATCGTCGAATAGCGCGGATATCCCGAGCCAAAGGACTCTTAGGGGAGGTTGTGGCAGCGCCTGTCACGGGCTTTCCCTTTTTGGTTTGGGAGGACCTGCGGGTCTGGGTAGTCCCGCCTGATCACCGGCTTATCCGCGAGACACAAGTACAGGCGGTACGGCAAAGCGGCGAGATGCTTTTGCTGAAGCTTGCAGGTATAGATGACGGCGCCACCGCACAACGTCTTGCGGGGCGCTTTCTATTAGCTGCAGTTGAGGATTGTGGTGATGTAGAAGAGGGGGACGAGGAGACCATGCTGGGCCTGCGCGTTGAGGACAGGGCCCACGGGTTCATAGGCACAGTAGTGGAGGAGCGGGAGGGCCTTGCCCAGACCCTCTGGGTGCTTGAGGGCCCCTATGGAGAGGTGCTCATCCCCGCTGTCGATGAGTTTGTCAGAGGGTGTGACGAGACAACGTTGTTTGTGGATCTGCCTAAGGGGCTGGTGGAGTTGAACCGCTGATGGAGTTGAACCGCTGATGGAGTTGGACCGCTGATGGAGTTGGAACACACATGGAGCTGAGCCATTCATGCGCATAGAGACCCTTTCCGTCTTCCCCCAGATGTTTGCCGACCCCATGAGCCTGTCCATCATTGGGCGGGCACGGAAGGCGGGCATACTCGACTTTGTGGCGCATGACCTGCGCGATTGGACGCACGACAACCACAACACCACCGACGACGAGATCTATGGCGGTGGCGCGGGGCAGCTCATGAAAGTGGAACCGGTCTTCGAGGCCCTGGATGAGCTGCTGACCTCAGAGCCCGCCTGCGTCATCTTCTTCACACCAAGCGGCATCCCCTTTGATCAGGGCATGGCCGAGACGCTTGCCCAGCAGGAACGCCTCATCATGGTCTGCGGGCGCTATGAGGGCTTTGATGAGCGGGTCTACAGCCGCGCCGATATCTGCATCAGCCTGGGAGACTATATACTCACGGGCGGGGAGCTTGCGGCCATGGTGGTCACGGATGCTGTCTGCAGGCTGCTGCCCGGGGCCCTGGGAGATGAGCAATCCTCGCAGGACGAGTCCTTCTCGTCAGGGCTCTTGGAATACCCGCAGTATACACGGCCTGCCGAGTATCGCGGCATGGTGGTCCCCGAGGTGCTTCTGGGGGGAAACCATAGGTTGATACAAGAATGGCGGCGCGAACAGTCTATAATCAAAACGGCACAGTTGCGCCCGGACCTGCTGGCCGCAGCGGGTTTGACAGAGGCGGAGTGGGGCAGGCTCAGCGCGTTGGGGTTTGACCCATCACAACCGGGAAAGCAGATCTAGGTACGATGGAAGAACACGAGCAACTCACAGAGGATAAACCCAGCACGGCGTCTGCCCCGGTGTATCGGGGGAAACACCTGCGCAGGCGGAACCTGAGGCGTGAGATCATCGAGCTTCTGCTCATCATTTTGGCTGCGTTCATCATAACGGGGCTGCTGCGGACCTTTGTCATGGACAACTATCAGATCCCCACTGGCTCAATGGAGCCGACCATAGAGATAAACGACCGGATCTTCGCCGAGAAGGTCAGCTACCGCTTTTCCTCGCCAAGCGCTGGCGATATTGTCACCTTCCACGACCCTTTGGTGGAGGGTCGCGTGCTGATCAAGCGCTGCATTGCCGTAGAGGGGCAGACGGTGGACCTCATCAACGGCAAGGTGGTGGTCAACGGCGTTGTATTGGACGAGCCCTACACGCATGGGCTGCAGTCGCTGCCGCTTACCCCAAAGAAGGGCGTGGTGATCGACTACCCCTATGTGGTGCCCGAGGGAACTATCTGGGTGATGGGGGACAACCGGACAAGCTCGCTGGATAGCAGGTACTTTGGCCCAATCCCCGAGGAGGAGCTGATTGGGCGCGCCCTGTTCAGGTTCATGCCTTTCAGCAGGTTTGGGCCTATAAAGTGACGGTGACAGGGGTAACCCTGTTTCAGCGATAGCAGGAGGAGTTCGCGTGACATACCAGGAGATAATACTAGAGCTGCAGCGTTTCTGGGCGCGCCAGGGCTGCGTCATATTGCAGCCGTACGACAGCGAGGTAGGCGCAGGCACCTTCCACCCCGCGACCACGCTGCGTTCACTGGGCCCGGGGACCTGGAAGACCGCCTACGTGCAGCCGTCAAGGCGCCCCACGGACGGCCGCTACGGCGAGAACCCCAACCGGCTACAGCACTACTATCAGTTCCAGGTGCTCATCAAACCCTCGCCGGATAACATCCAGGAACTCTACCTGGATTCCCTGCGCGCCATTGGCATCGAACCGCGCGAGCACGACGTGCGCTTTGTAGAGGACGACTGGGAGTCGCCCACGCTGGGCGCCTGGGGCCTGGGCTGGGAGGTTTGGCTCAACGGCATGGAGGTGACGCAGTTCACCTACTTCCAGCAGGTAGGCGGCCTGGAGTGCCGCCCCATCCCCGTGGAACTCACCTATGGGCTTGAGCGGCTGGCCATGTACATCCAGGGTGTGGACTCGGTCTTTGACATAGTCTGGGCCGAGGAAGAGGACGGCGTCGTCTTCACCTATGGGGACGTCTACCTGCAAAACGAGCGCGAGTTCTCCGCCTATAACTTTGAAGTCGCTGACACTTCTTTGCTGTTTGACAGTTTTGGGAGCTGGGAGCAGGAATGCCAGCGGGTGCTGGAGGCCGGCCTGGTGCTGCCAGCCTACGACTGCGTGCTCAAGTGCTCACATACCTTCAACCTGCTGGACGCCCGGGGCGCAATATCGGCCACCGAGCGCATGGGTTATATACTGCGCGTCCGCACCTTGGCAAAGGCCTGCTGCATGGCCTATCGCCAGGTCTGCGAGAAGACCCAGAAGGGTAACGAGAAGGAGCGCACTGAAGACCTGGCTGACGTCATCGCGTCTTACGGTGGCGCCCCTGTTGTGGATGCGACCCCGTATCCAACAAGACCCGCCAAACTGGTATTCGAGATTGGGGTGGAGGAGATCCCAGCCGCCCCCTTGAGCGCGGCATGTGTCCAGCTCAAGCAGCTGGCGGAGACCGCCCTGACCGGCGCGCGCATAGAACACGGGGGCGTGTTTGTCTCCTGTACGCCGCGCCGCCTGATACTGGAGGTCAATCGCCTGGCGCCTGAGTCCACGCCGCTGGTCCAGCGTTTCCGTGGCCCGGCGAGCTCTCTGGCCTTTGATGAGGAGGGCAAGCCAACCAAGGCCGCAGAGGGTTTCGCCCGCGGCAAGGGTGTGCAGGTCTCCGAGCTCATCCGTGCCCGTGAAGCCGACACAGAATATGTCTTTGCGCAGGTAGAACTGCTTGCCAAGAAGACGGCCACCTTGCTGCCCGCCCTGCTGGCCGGCCTTATCGCCGACCTGAGCTGGCCCAAAGTGCAGCGCTGGGGGAGCACGGAGGAGCGGTTCATCCGTCCCATCCGCTGGCTTTTCGCCCTGTGGGGCGCCGGTGTCATCCCCGTGCAGTTCGCTGGCCTGACGGCAGGCCGCACCAGCTATGGCCATAGACTTATCGCGCCTGGCCCCATTGAGGTTGTCGATTCAGAGGACTTCATGAGCCTGCTCATCAAGTCCTGGGTAGAGGCGAACCCGGAGATGCGCTCTGCGCGCATCCGCGCTCAGATCAAGACCATCGAGGAGAACACGGGCCTTACCGCCTATGTACCTGAGGGCACGCTCAAGGAAGTTGTCAACCTGGTGGAGTACCCCACGTCGCTGGTGGGCTCCTTTGACGAGGAGTACCTGGCGGTCCCGCCTGAGATCATCATCGATGCCATGCTCAAGCACCAGCGCTATTTCCCGCTCTATGAGGCGGATGGCCAGCTCTCCAACAGCTTCATCATGGTCTCCAACGGCTCACCGGCCTACAACTCGACCATCATCGACGGCAACGAACGCGTGGTGCGCCCCCGCCTGTCCGACGCGGCCTTCTTCTACCATGAGGACCTCAAGCGCCCGCTGGAGGACGCCGTGGCGGATCTTGAGCAGGTGGTCTTCCATGAGAAGCTGGGCAGCCTGCGCGCCAAGGTCGACCGCGTGGTGAAACTCACCACAACGCTTGCCACCAGGGCGCAGGCCTCTGCAGATCAGGTTGCGAACGCCAAGCGGGCGGCCCTGCTCTGCAAGGCCGACCTTGTCACCCGCGCCGTGGTGGAGTTCACCTCGCTGCAAGGCGTCATGGGTAGGTACTACGCCTTAGCCGCGGGTGAGTCTGACGCGGTTGCTGAGGCCATAGAGCAGCACTACAGGCCGCGCTTTGCGGGTGATGCGGTGCCTGCAAGCCTGGAGGGCAAGCTTGTCGCCCTGGCAGACAAGCTCGACACGCTCTGCGGCATCTTTGCCATTGGGCAGGCGCCCACAGGCTCCTCCGACCCCTTTGCGCTCAGGCGTGCTGCCATTGGTATCATCAACATCCTACTCTCTGGCCTGGACGTCTCCCTGGAGGACGCCATCAGCGAGTCGCTCGCCCGCTTTAGGGCGCTGAAACTTGACACAAAGCAGGCAACCGAGCAGATCCGCGCTTTCTTCAAGACGCGGCTGGAGGTCATAGCCCGCGACAAGGGGTATTCGGCGGACACAGTAGCGGCTGTCCTGGCGACCGATGTGCTGGAGCCGGCAGACGTGCTGGCCCGCTGCGAGACGCTCAGTTCGGCGCGCAGCAAGGAGCCGGAGCTCTTTGAGGACCTGGCAACCGCCTTTGCCCGCGCGAACAACCTGCGTGACCCTGAGCTGGGCACCAGGATCAACAAGTCGTTGCTGGGCGCGCCGGAAGAGGCCCTCAACGAGGCCATCACCAAGGTGGGGGAGGGCGTGAAGGACGCGCTGGCAAAGGGCCAGTACAACCATGCGCTGGAGTTCCTTGCCTCGCTGCGGGCGCCGGTTGACACCTTCTTTGAGGATGTACTCATCATGGACAAGGACATGAAGCTCAGGGAGAACCGACTGAGGCTCCTCAACCGCTTTGTCGCGGTCTTCACTGACGTTGCTGATTTTGGCAAGCTTGCCGGATAACGGAAGACAGGTACGGGATGGCCATATTCAGCGATAAGAAGAAACGCGGCTGCGGCTGCGGCATAGGCTCCTTTGGCATAGGCAGCATACTGGCGATGATCATCTCCTGGACCTCCTGGCACTCTATCCTGTGGACCCTGTTCCACGGGTTCCTTGGCTGGTTCTACGTGATCTATTACCTGATTGTCTACGGGTTCTAGCGGAAGGCTGAGGACATGGCGTCAGACGAGAAGAAAGAACCGCTGGGCGAGCTGCCTGGCGAGCCGCTACGCGAGCTGCCTGGTGAGCCGCCTGGTGAGCCGCTACGCGAGCCGCCGCCTCCTACGATCTATGTCATCTCCGACAGCCTGGGAGACAGCGCTGCGACGCTTGCGGCTGCGGCGTCACGGCAGTTCTCACAGATACCCTGCATTGTGCATCGCATACCCATGGTGACCACCTTTGAGCAGATCGCGGGCTTCATTGAGGTCTCGCTTAAGGAGGATCTTGATGGGAACGGCATAGTGCTGCTGTACACACTTGCCAATGATGAGTTGCGCTTTCAACTGGAGAACTACATCAGGGACAAGCCGGTATTCGCCGTCGACCTCTTTGGGCCGCTTTTGGGAGCAATATCCCAGGTAACGGGGCGGTCGCCCAAGGGAGAGCCCGGTCTTTATCGTAGGCTGAGTGAAGGTTATTACCGGCGCATCCAGGCGATGGGCTTTGCGGTGGAGCACGACGATGGGCGCAACACGGGGCAGCTTGGGGATGCGGACCTGGTGCTTATTGGGGTCAGCCGCACCTCAAAGACGCCGCTTTCCGTCTATCTGGCTACTTTTGGTTATCGCGTGGCCAATATCCCCCTGGCTTTGGGGGTCGAACCACCGCCCGAGCTTTTCGAGGTGGAGCGGCAGCGGATCTTTGGGCTGACCTCGAACGCGGAGCTGCTTTCACAGATACGCGCGCGGCATCTGGGCAACGCCAGCGAGGTGGCGGCGTCCTATGCGGATATCGATTCTGTGCAGGAGGACCTGGATTCAGCCCGGCAATTCATGCGCGCTTTGGGGTGTATTGTTGTCCATACGGACAGCCGCTCCATTGAAGAGACCGCTCAGGAGATACTCCGCTACTATAATCTGGCTTACCCTCTCCACGAGATGCCCTATTAGCAGTATCATATATCCACATCGCCCGCCTGGCGGCACGATGGATCGCAATCACAGCAAAAATAGAAAACGCGATGGGGATATCAACCGCTGCTTGCGCAGCCCGCTGTAAGGGAGTAGAAATGCCTGACACACAGCATGTTTTCGCCTTTGGTACCGACGCTCAGGGCAACAATGTGACTGAGGGAAACAAGGATATGAAGGGCACTCTGGGGGGCAAGGGTGCGAACCTGGCCGAGATGGCGTCGATTGGGTTGCCGGTTCCACCTGGTTTCACCATCTCATGTCAGACCTGCATGGATTATTACCACAATAACAACCAGTTCACTGAAGGCGTCCTTGACGAGATCCAGAGGTACCGCCTGGACCTTGAGGAGCGCATTGGCAAGCGTATCGGCGACTCCGAGGATCCGCTGCTGGTCAGCGTACGCTCCGGCGCGCCCTTCTCGATGCCGGGCATGATGGACACGGTGCTGAACCTTGGCCTCAACGACCAGAGCATCCAGGGTCTCATCAAGCAGACAGAGAACCCACGCTTCGCCTGGGACAGCTACCGCCGTTTTGTCCAGATGTTCTCCAAGGTTGTCATGGACGTGGAGGGCGACCTGTTTGAGAACGCCATCACCGTGAAGAAGATCACCCGCGGCGTCAAGGGCGACAACGAGCTGAATGCCGAGGACCTTGAGGCCCTGGTGGCGGAGTTCAAGGCGATCTTTGCCGATAAGGTAAGCGCCGATGAGTACCCGGAACTGGTGCTTGACGGTAAGGTGCAGTTCCCGCAGGATCCTGACACCCAGCTCAACCTGGCCATACGCGCCGTCTTTGGCAGCTGGATGAACGACCGCGCCCAACTGTATCGCAGGCAGAACAAGATATCCGACGACCTGGGCACGGCGGTAAACGTGCAGTCCATGGTCTTTGGCAACAAGGGTGACACCTCTGCCACCGGCGTTGCATTCACCCGCAACCCCGCCAGCGGCGAGAATGAGTTCTATGGCGATTACCTGATCAACGCCCAGGGCGAGGACGTGGTGGCGGGCATCCGCAACACCTCACCCATATTGGAGCTGAAGAACGTGGACGGCCTGCAGGAGGCGGGCAAGGAGCTGGAAGAGGTCTTCAAGATCTTGGAGAACCACTACCGCGATATGTGCGACATAGAGTTCACCATCGAGCAGGGCAAGCTCTGGATGTTGCAGACCCGCGTGGGCAAGCGCACCGCACAGGCGGCGCTGCACATTGCCATCTGCATGGTGGAAGAGGGCCTCATCACCAAGGAAGAGGCCGTGTTGCGCGTCGATCCCGCCCAGCTCGACCAGCTGTTGCACCCGCAGTTCGATAAGAACGCCTCCTACGACGTTGTAGCCAAGGGCCTCAATGCCTCACCGGGCGCTGCTGTGGGAGAAGCGGTCTTCTCGTCAGCTGATGCGGTCAGCGCCTCTGCCATTGGGAGTAAATGCGTGCTTATCCGTTGGGAGACCAACCCCGATGACCTGGCTGGCATGGTAGCTGCGGAGGGCATCCTCACCAGCCACGGCGGCAAGACCTCGCACGCCGCAGTTATCGCTCGCGGCATGGGCACTCCCTGCGTCTGCGGCGCTGAGGCCCTGAAGATCGATGCCGAGGCCAAGCAGGCCACTATTGCCGGCACCGACATAGTCATCAAGGAAGGCGATATCATCTCCATTGACGGCACCACGGGCATTGTTGTGCTGGGCGCCGTTGACCTGGTGCTGCCGGAGCTCTCCGGCGACCTGGATACCATTTTAGAGTGGGCCGATGAGTTCCGCACCATGGGCGTGCGCGCAAATGCCGATAATCCCGAGGATGCCCAGCTGAGCCGTGACTTTGGCGCTGAGGGTATAGGCCTGTGCCGTACCGAGCATATGTTCCTGGGAGACCGCAAGGCGATCATCCAGAGCTTCATCCTCACTGACGATCCCGCTGTGCGTGAGAAGGCCCTGGCTGACCTGCTCGCAGTGCAGACCGAGGACTTCTATGGCATGTTCAAGGCCATGGATGGACTGCCGGTTGTGGTTCGTCTGCTTGACCCACCGCTCCATGAGTTCCTGGATGACCCGCGCTCGCTTGACGTGGAGATCGCCCGCCTGGAGCTGACCAGCAACGACGCCGACCTTATCGCCACCAAGCGCAAGCTGCTCGCACGCATCGACTCCATGGTGGAGATGAACCCCATGCTGGGCCTGCGTGGCTGCCGTCTGGCCATAGTCCATCCCGAGCTTGCCGCCATGCAGGTGCGTGCCATCGCCGTGGCGACCGCCCGTCTCATCAAGGAGGGCTTCGATCCTGATCCCGAGATCATGATCCCGCTGGTGAGCGTCACCGATGAGCTGGTGACCCTGCGTGGTGAGGCAGTGGAGGTATTGGATGAGGTTGCCGCGGAATACGGGTTTGAGCTCCTGCTGCCTATAGGCACAATGATCGAGTTGCCGCGTGCTGCCGTGACTGCCGATGAGATCGCCGGCTATGCCGACTTCTTCTCCTTTGGCACCAACGACCTGACCCAGACCACCTTCGGCTTCTCCCGCGACGACGTGGAGTCCAAATTCATCCCGCGTTACCTTGATCGCAAGATCATCCCCTGCAACCCCTTTGAGACCATCGACTTTGGCGTGGCGAAGCTGGTTGCCATGGGCTGTGAGCTGGGGCGCAAGGGGAATGAGGACATCACACTGGGTGTCTGCGGCGAGCATGGCGGTGACCCGGACAGCGTGAAGATCTTCCACAGGATAGGTCTGAACTATGTGTCCTGCTCGCCTTACCGTGTGCCGTTGGCCCGTCTGGCCGCTGGCCAGGCCGCTCTTGCCGAGCAGTTTGCCACCTCTGACAACCGGTAGTATCACATTTTACTGCCAGCTAAGGCCCCGGCTTCTCTTTGGGAAGCCGGGGCCTTTCAGATAAAAGGACGGTACGATTCGGGGCAAAAGGGACGGTACGAGCTGTCTCGAATCTACAGCTCTGGGGCGTCAGCATTGCGCAAGGCTGCTATTACGCTGGGCAGGGATGCAAGGGCCTGCTTGCTTGCGATGAGTGTCGCATCGGGGGTGTCGATGACCAGGGCGTCATCCAGTCCCAGCGTGACAACCAGCTTACCCGCGTCAGATAAGACAGTGGTATTACTGGTCTGCAGGGTCAGCGCGTTGCCGCGCGTCCGGTTACCTCTGGTATCTGGCTCAATTGAGCGCTCGTAGCCGCTCAGAGAGGTCAGGTCGGCGAACTCGATGCTGGTGGGTACGGCGGCCAGCACGGATGAGGTCTCAAAGACTGCTTCTTCAAAGCTGAGCTCCGGCAGGGTCTCCAACAGCTCAACGGCTTCCTTGCTGCCCCAGTGCTCAGTACCCAAAGAGACAAAGAACCGCGCTGTCTCAGCGATCCGTGTCACCGCACGCATGCGCGGCTCATCACTGGCATGCTCGGCTGCACGCATCTCAGCCAGGGCGAGGTCCGCCTTCAACATGAAGATATGGGTGTTCCACAGAGAGCGGTTCTGCTGGGCCCGCCAGGCAACCGCTGGCGCCGGGCGCGCGATGAAGCTGCGCACCTGATACACGCCTTCAAGCTCCCTGTGAGGAGCCCCCAAACGTATCGCGCC
>WRHL01000071.1 GCA_009783245.1 Coriobacteriia bacterium | reverse complement strand
CTTTGGATACCCCCAGACAATCACGGTGGTGTCCGGGGCGCTCTGGTTTCTGTCCATGGCGCTGTTCCTTGTGGGAGGCCCCATCCGAGACCTGTACTCGCTCTTCAGGTCCTCCCCATCCCGCGTTGAGATCCTGCATCATGACTACCAGGAGGACAGCACGGGCGCCGAGCAGCTGCTGTTGCAGAAGAAGGCCCTGAGACACACGAACTTCCGCGACCTGACCTCAAAGCGCTGCGCCGTGCTGGGGCAACGCTATCTGCTGTCAGCACGCGAGGCAGAGGTGATGGAGCTGATATCACGCGGCAACTCTGTCGCCCACATAGCCAAGGTGCTCGTCCTCTCAGAGAACACGGTACGCACGCACGCAAAACGCATCTACCTGAAGCTCGATGTACACAAGCGCCAGGAATTACTCAGGCTGCTGGAGAGTATCGATCTGGCGGAAGTCGAGGTGTTCCAGGAAGCATGACCTCTGCTCGCTGGGGCGCCGCGACGCTGGGCGCCGGGGTGCCGGCGGGGGCTGGCGGGGCGTTGGGGCGCCGGGGCGCTGGCAGGCGTTGGTGGGGCGCCGGCAGAGGCTAGCCGGTTTGGAAAAGTGCAAGGCCCCGTTCAGATGCGCCTGCTAAGCTGGGCGGATGTATCCGAGTGCGACGATAAGGCATTATCTGAAGCGGGGTCTCAGGCAACTTGCCGAGGGCCTGCTTGAGCTTGTCTGGCCCACGCGTTGCGTAGGCTGCGAGAAGCATGGGACGCTGTTATGCGGCAGCTGCCAGGAGGAGCTGAGCTGCATAGACCAGACCCTTGCCTGCCCGCGTTGCGGGGCTCCTCTGGGCAGGCTGGTCTGCACCGAATGCACCACGGTGTATGAGGACCAACCCAAGGACCTGCCCTTCACCCAGGCCCGTTGCGCCTGGGAATTCAACCGGCTGTCGCGGCGCATCATCACCTTTTACAAAGACAGAGGCGAGCAACGACTCGCGACCCTGTTGGCCGCAACGCTGGCCGGGGTCATCCCTCTGGAGTGGCGGCTCTGGGCCGACCTGGTGACCTGGATCCCCGCAGACGCGGAGGCAATCAAGCGCCGGGGCTTCGACCACGTGGCGATGATCGCGGTGCCGTTTGCCCAGAAGTGCGGCCTGCGCATCAACCCGCTTCTGATGAAGCGGCCGCATGAGGACCAACGCAGGCTGGGACGAGAAGGCCGCAAGCGGAACATGCGCGCGGCCTTCTCGTTGAAGGAAGGAGTGGAAAGCAGGCTCCCAGCGACGATGCGCAACATCATCCTGGTGGACGACGTCTTCACCACGGGCGCCACCTTGAGCGCGGCGACCGAGGTTTTGCTGGCTGCGGGGGCGAAAGAAGTGCGGGTTGTAACGGTTTGTCGGGTTTGGTGAAGGGGTTTTCTGGTAGAATCTTAAGGTTCCCTCTGGGTCTGTGGTTGCGGAGGTTCAGCCTTGGTTGAGCTTCCTAGTCCAGGGTAGATGCGGCCAAAAGGATCCACGTAAGCGTGTGGCGCAAGTCATGTGTGAGCACGGCGCATCTTAGGGGTAAGTCGTACCGTCCGGTGTAAGGGACAGACGTCCCCCGGGCGAGAGGGCCAGTAGTGAGATCGTATCAAGCGACCGTTCCGGTATGCGAGTGTGGGGTCAAAGACCAGGTCAGCCGGAGGGAACCTGAGTGATCGAGAGGACGAGGAGAGAGTCCATGAAGAGTTGGCGACGGGTAGTATGCGGCGTTCTTATGGGGGCGCTTTTGATTTCATCGCTGGGGATGAGTGGCTGCATGCTCCTTCCTGGGAAAGAGGGGAGCCTCAAGCTGAAACAGGCTACTATCTCCTCACCGTCCATCGGCAAGAACGGCGTGCTGCGCGTTGGCGTTGATTCGTCACGGGCGCCCTATGCAGGCTTGGTGGATGGAGAGATCGTCGGCATCGATGTGGACATCTCTGCAGCGATCGCAGAGGAGATGGGACTGAAGCTTGAGATAGTCGACATCAAGAACCAGGATGCCGTTGTCCTGCTCAAGGACGGTACCATCGATGTGGTCATGGGCATCCAAAGCGATTTTGACACTACCTTCACAGAGGTCATGGTCGGCCCCTATCTTATAGACGGGCCCGCCATATTCACGGTTGGCTTCTCCAATGAGCCGTCTCAGTTCGATCCGGACAGGCTTATCGGCACCCAGATGGCTGCGCAGGAGGGCTCTAAGTCCGCCTGGCAGGCCGGCAAGGATTACGGTGAGGAGAACGTCACCACGTTCGAGACCCTGACCAAGGCATTCGACCAGCTCGAGATGGGGGCTTACTCCTATGTAGCGGCAGATGCGATAGTGGGCTCGTTCATGGCGATCAAGAGGAACAACATCTACTGCATGGGGATACTAGGCGACACCCAGGGTATCTACATGGGGGTTGCCTCTGAGAAAAGCGAGCTGGCAACCGAGCTGACCAAGGCGCTGCGGGCGCTACGCGATAATGGCATCCTCCAGATCATCGTCGCAAAGTGGCTGGGGCCGCTGTCAGCCAAGGTGGTTGCAAGCGACTCGGCCATCACGTCTTTAAGCGGCTCCGATCCCGCGGGCTCCACGGGAGCATCCGGCACTCAGGGTGAAGAGGGAGCTGACGGGGAGGATCCCGACGACGATGAGGATGACGACGAAGAGGGCTAGGATCCAGTAAAAGGGGGCCTCTCGAGAGAGGAAAATATACGCCCTTCTCCGGTAATCCTACCGTAGAGCGGGTTTTCTGGGGATTATGCACTACTGCTCTAATATTATGCATCGGTTTGCGGTAACCTATGCGAATGCGCTTTAGTGTATTAGTGTTGTGTACCAGTGATATCGCGTAGTAGTGTTCTATTTGTGTTCTGCATTGTGTGTCCGGAGTTTTCTACCAAGGAGTAGGAAGGAACAAGGAGGTTTCAGTTATGTCTAAGTTCAAGAAATTGGTTGCAGTCACCGCTGTGCTTGTATTAGCGCTGAGTATGGCCCTGGTGGGCTGCTCAGGTGGCAAGAAGCTCATCAAGGATGGGGTTCTTGTCGTTGGCTCCGACTGCGACTACCCGCCCTTCATCATCCTTGATGGTGACAAGCCCGTGGGCTTTGAGATGGATCTGATGCAGGCCATCGCAGACGACCTGGGCTATGAGCTTGAGTATCTGCCACCGCAGAACTTCGACACGCTCCTCACCACGCTCGCTGGAGGCGCCAAGATGGACATCGCGGTCTCATCGCTGACCATCACAGAGGACCGGGCGAAGTCAGTGGACTTCTGCAAGCCTTATTTCGATTCAAACCAGGCATGCGTAGTGCGGGGCGATTCCCCCTATACCAAGGCCAAGGATCTTGAGGGCAAGGTAGTGGGCGCCCAATCAGGTACCACCGGTGAGGCTTGGGCAAACGAGCACCTCGAAGGTATCACCATGAAGCCCTTCAACCAGACCAGCGAGGGACTGATGGCCCTGCAGGCTGGCGAGATCGAGGCCCTGTTCTTTGACGCCCCCATAGCCGAGTATCATCTTGCTACCAACTATCCCACCATGAAGATCGCCGAGGTCATCCCCACGGGTGAGCAGTATGGCTTTGCGGTCAGGAAAGGCAACAAGGACCTGTTGGAAGAGATCAACGCCAGCCTCGACAGGCTGATTGCCGATGGCACCTATGAGAAGATCTTCAAGAAGTACTTCCCCAACCTTGAACCATCTGTCAACTAATCACTCGTTGATGAGACGGGGCTGACCCGAATATGAGAATGGACACCGCCAACCGAGCAGTAAGTATGACTTACGTCAGGGTGGCGGTGTTCTCTTTATTGTTCGTTTTGCTGTTAGGCTCCTTGCTGATTGCGTTTCCCCAGTCCGCCGAAGCCCTGGAGACAGAGAGCGTTACTGCCACACGCAATGAGGATGGTGGCACTGACATCATCGGCGGCAAGCCAACGCGTTTGTCCTGGGAAGGACGGGTTGGCAACAACGAGAAGGTCATGCAGATCGTCATCAACTTCCCTGAGGGCTGCGAGCTTGCGGATGACGCTTATCTCTTCTTGCAAGAGGTCATCATGGACGATCCCATGCATCCTCGTCCCGACAACGCCGTCAAGCATGAGTACGAACTCACGCAAGAGTCGCTGATAATCAATTTCACCGATGGGTTGCGGCCAGGCAATAAGGTCATCATCCAGGTCTATGGCTTCCAATTCCCTGCGATAACAGCGGATTACTACATCACAGGCACCTATGTCGACGATAAGGGTCTGAGCCATATCCTCAAGGAATACAGCCGCCCCGTCAGCGTTATCGGGGGTACAGCGCTTGAGAATTTCCTTGTCTGGCTGAGTGAGCGGGATTGGGTCAAGGCCTGGAACTCCAACGCGTTCTGCAATAGCTTCCTTAATCCGGTGCGGGCAGTGGCCTCTGTCCCCACGCTATTTGGTGGCTGGTTGATCTCGGTCGCCCTTGTCGCCCTGGGATTTCCCCTGGCAATACCCGTAGGCCTGGGCATCAGCTTTCTGCGCATGTCAAAGCTGTGGATACTGCGTTTCCTCTCCAGCATCTATGTGAACGTCATCCGCGGTACGCCGCTGTTTTTGCAGATCTATATCGCCTTTCTGGGCCTGCCCCTCTTCATCTCCGGCATGGATAACTTCACCACGGGTTTTATAGTGTTGGCGCTGAACTCCAGCGCCTACCTTGCTGAGATCTTCAGGGCGGGCATCCAGTCCATCCACAAAGGACAGTTCGAGGCAGCCTCCTCTTTGGGCATGAATGGCATAAAGACCATGTTCTTTGTGATCATCCCGCAGACGGTGCGCCGCGTTATACCCACCATGACCTCGGAGTTCATCCTGCTGTTCAAGGATACTTCGCTTCTCGCGGCGGTGGGTGTCTTTGAGATGATGATGTTCGCCAAGATACAGTCCAATATCTCGGCGAATATCACCCCCTACGTGGTTGCTGCTGGTTTCTACCTCCTGGTGACGCTGCCTTTGACCCGGGTCATCTCGGTATTCGAGAAGAAACTCGCTGCCACCGACGGCAAGGAAGCTCCTCCAGAGGATAAGAAGAAGAAGAAACCCGAGACCAAGCGCGTGGGCCTGTTCAAGACAACCGTGCCGGCAGCGGTTAACCAGGATACGGGCAACGGGTAGGATCGGCCATGACTGTATCCAAGGATAAAGTGGTTGTCAGCATAAGGGACCTGCATAAGTACTTTGGCAGCCTTGAGGTGCTCAAGGGTATTGATTTAGATGTCATGCGCGGCGAGGTCGTGGTGATCTTAGGCCCCTCCGGCTCGGGTAAGTCCACGTTGTTGCGTTGCGTGAACCTGCTGGAGAAGCCCACCAAGGGTGAGATCTGGTTTGAGGACAACCTCATCACCGACCCCAAGTCCAATGTCAATAAGACCCGCGAGCACATAGGCATGGTCTTCCAGAGCTTCAACCTCTTCCCGCATCTGACGGCAAAGCGAAACATCATGCTTGCCCAGCGCAAGGTGCTTAAGCGCTCCAAGGAGGAGGCTGAACGGATTGCCATCCAGCAGCTGGAGAAGGTGGGGCTCAGCGACAAGATCGAGTATCTGCCTGCCCAGCTCTCCGGCGGCCAGCAGCAGCGCGTTGCCATTGCACGCGCCCTGGCCATGGATCCCCACGTCATGCTCTTTGATGAGGCGACCAGCGCCCTGGACCCTGAGCTGGTGCGCGGCGTGCTGGATGTCATGCGCGAGTTGGCGCTTGGCGGCATGACGATGATGGTGGTGACCCACGAGATGGGCTTTGCCCGCGAGGTCGCCGACCGCGTGGTCTTCATGGACGAGGGCGTCATAGTGGAGCAGGGCACGCCCGCAGAGGTCTTCGACAACCCACAATCCCCCCGCACCCAGGACTTCCTCGGCCACATCACCTAACTAGTCCTCCTATCCCATATCACCCGGCCTTGGGCTCATCGCTTCGCGACGAGCCAGACTTGTTGCGCGGTTCTACTCGCACAGACATGACAAAGGGGGCACATGACAAAGGGGACGGTCCCTTTTGTCATGAAGAAGACGGATATGACAAAAGGGACCGTCCCCTTTGTCATGCTCTTTGTCATAGTGAGCCGGCAGAGGATGGGGCGGTTTGGGTGGGTTTCCGCCGGCGACTGAATGCGCCGTTATTCTCGTTATAAGCTGAGTGAAACGGAGGGGTGAAAACTGCTACCATAAGGAAGTACGATACGTTCGATTGAGAAAGCAGGAACAGACATGGATATCACCGTAACAGGCAGGAAAATGACTGTCAGCGATCCTTTGAGGGAGTACGTAGAGGAAAAGATCGGGAATTCGGTGAAGGTCTTTAATATCTCGCCCATGACGGCTGAGGTGGTGCTGCGCAAGGAGCGCAACCCCGCGAATCCAAAGCCGGCAATCGCGGAGGTGACCATACATACCAAGGGGCATATCATCCGCACGGAAGAGCACGAGGAGGATATGTACGCCGCCGTTGACGTGGCGGCGGCCAAGGTGGAGCGGCAGCTGCGCAAGTACAAGACCAAGGTGGTGGACCGCAAGGTGCGGGGCAAGAAGCTGGCTGAGCTGGTTGAGCCCGATACCGAGCCGGCTGCCGGTGCTGAGGCTGACGGGTCTGTGGTGCGCGAGAAGTACCTGGAGGACGTCGATCGCATTGTGCGCATCAAGGAGATCGCACTGGATGCCCTGGAAGAAGAGGACGCGCTTATCCAGATGGACCTTTTGGGGCACGACTTCTTTGTCTACGTCAACGACTATGACGGGCTGGTGAACGTGATGTACCGCCGAAAGGACGGCAGCTACGGGATCATCAAGCCCAAGATCGAGAAGCTGGCGGAGTAGGGCGGAATAGCTGGAGGAATAGCTGGCGGAGTAGGGCGTTATTGCGACCTGGTGGCTTGAGGGGCATAAAAAGGAGTGGGAGGCACGCATGGAGGAGAGAATCAGGGAGATTGCTCAGCGCTACCCTGCTGAGAAGCGTTTCTCGCTGGCGGTGTTGCAGGACGTGCAGCGGGAGTTCAACTACATCCCGCCCGAGGCCCTGCCGCTCATCAAGGAGCACCTGGGCCCGGATGTCAGGGAGGGGCAGCTCTACGCACTGGCCACCTTCTACAAGGCGCTGAGCTTAAAGCCCAAGGGCAAGCACATCATCAAGATCTGCGACGGGACAGCCTGTCACATGCAGGGCTCTACCCGGCTGATTACCGCGGTGCAGCTGGCCCTGGGCATTGGGCCGGGCGAGTGCACACCGGACGGGCAGTTCTCGCTTGAGCTGGTGAACTGCGTGGGCTCCTGCGCGTTGGCGCCCATCATGATCGTGGATGAGACCTACCACAGCAAGGTGACCATGGAGGGCCTGCCGGCCATACTTGATACCTACCGGCCGGGAGGTGAGCGCGATGTCTGAGACAAGGACGCTTTTAGTCTGCTGCGGCACGGGCTGTCTGGCCAACCATGCCAGTGAGGTCGCCGATGCGTTGGAAGCGGCTGTTGCCGCCGCTGGGGTGGATGCGGTTGTGGGGGTTGAGGCTTCGGACGCGGCCACCGTCAAGCGCACGGGCTGCAACGGCTTTTGCGAGAACGGCCCCATAGTCAAGGTGCACCCCGACGACATCTCCTATTACAAGGTGCGCCCCAAGCATGCCGAGAAGATCGTGGCTTCCCTGGGCGGGGAGCCGGTCAAGGCGCTGCTGTATCGTAATGACGAGAAACAATTAGTCACGCGCCAGTTGGACAACCCCTTCTACGCATCACAGCGAAAGATCGCCCTGCGCAACATAGGCGAGATCGACCCGCTGGTCATAGAGGATTATCAGGAGCGCGGGGGCTACGTGGTCTTGGAGCGCATCATCCGTGAGGCGGTGCCGCCCGAGACGGTCATCCAAGAGCTGATCGACTCCGGTCTGAGGGGCCGCGGCGGCGCGGGTTTCCCCACGGGCATCAAGTGGAAGACAGCCGCCGGGTATGCGCGGGGCGGCGGCGCTGACGCGGATGGCGGTCAACTCCCAGCTTTTGTGTGCTGCAACGGCGACGAGGGCGACCCCGGCGCCTTCATGGACCGCTCCATACTGGAGGGCGATCCGCACGGCGTTATTGAGGGCCTTGCGATCTGCGCCTACGCTGTGGGCGCTGAGCAGGGCTTCCTCTACATACGCGACGAGTACGGCCTGGCTCTGAAGAACGTAAGCGCGGCGCTTGCGAGCGCAGAAGAGCGCGGTTTCATCGGCGACGACATACTGGGGACTGGCCGCAAGCTGCACCTGGAGATAGTGCGCGGTGGCGGCGCCTTTGTCTGCGGCGAGTCCACGGCGCTGATGCAGTCTATCGAAGGGCAGTTGGGCGAACCGCGGGCCAAGTACATCAGGTCCGCGCAGCGGGGGCTTTGGGACTATCCTACGGTTCTGAACAACGTGGAGACCTTGGTCAACGTGCCGTACATACTTGCGTGTGGCGGCGCTGAATACGCCAAACTGGGCACCGCGCGCTCCAGCGGGACCAAGGTGTTCTCGCTGGTGGGCAAGGTCAACCGCACCGGGCTTATCGAGGTGCCCATGGGTGCGACCCTGCGCCACCTCATCTTTGACATAGGCGGCGGCATCAAGAATGATCGCGCCTTCAAGGCTGTGCAGACCGGTGGCCCCTCCGGTGGCTGCATCCCTGAGCAGTACCTCGATCTGGAAGTGGACTTTGACGGGCTGACCGAGAAGGGCGCCATGATGGGCTCGGGCGGCATGATAGTCATGGACGACCACGATTGCATGGTGGAGGTCGCACGCTACTACGTGGGCTTCCTGGCGGAGGAGAGCTGCGGCAAGTGCACGCCCTGCCGCGAGGGCCTGCGCCACATGCAAGCCATTTTGACTGACATCACCGAGGGCCGCGGGCAACCCGGCGACATAGAGCTTCTGGAACGCCTGGGCCACACACTGCAGCAAGCCTCACTCTGCGAGCTGGGCAAGACCGCGCCCAACCCCGTACTCTCCACCATCAAGTACTTCCGCGATGAATACGAGGCACACATCACCGCAGGCGTCTGTCCTGCCGGGGTTTGCCCTGAGCTGACCGACTTCTACATTGACGCTGAGGCCTGTACCAGCTGCAACGCCTGCAAGAAGGCCTGTCCCACGGGCGCCATCGAGGGCGACAAAGAGCGTGCCTATGTCATCGACATGGCGCTCTGCATCTCATGCGGCAGTTGTCGGGCGGCTTGCCGCTTTGACTCCGTCTGCACCAGGGGGAAGGCCAGGGGGAAGGCCGCTGCTGGGGCGGGCACAAGTGCAGAAGGGAAGGTGGCGTCATGAGCGAGACCGTTAAGCTTGTCATCGACGGCAAGCCCTGTACCTGCGAAAAGGGCGACTACCTGCTGGAAGTCGCCCAGCGCAACGGCATCCGCATCCCCAGGATGTGCTACCACGAGGGGCTTTCCGGCCTGGGCGCCTGCCGCGTCTGCATTGTTGAGGTGGTAGAGGCCGGGCGCAGCAGGGTGGTTACCTCCTGCATCTACCCGGTGCTCTCTGAGATAGAGGTGTTCACCCAAAACGAGAAGATCAAGGAGCTGCGGGGCATGGTGTTGACCCTGCTTGCCCGCCTGGCCCCCAACGCCGAGGGGGTCGCGAAGATGGCAGCCAAGACCGGTATCGAGCTGCCACGGCTGGCTGTCAAGGAGGGTGGCGACACCTGCATCCTCTGCGGCCGTTGCGTCAGTGCCTGCGAGGCCCTGGGTTCAGGCGCCATCGCCAAGGTGAACCGTGGCGTCACCAAGGAGATAGCAACGCCCTACGGCGAG
This sequence comes from Coriobacteriia bacterium, assembly GCA_009783245.1. Taxonomy (GTDB): domain Bacteria; phylum Actinomycetota; class Coriobacteriia; order Coriobacteriales; family UBA8131; genus WRHL01. Next base: position 775 of record WRHL01000071.1, on the reverse strand, counting down.
CCCTCCTCAGAATGCATAGGATGCGGGAGCTGCGCCTTTGTCTGCCCCACTGACAGCATTGCGAGTGAGCGGACCGAGGAAAGCTTCACCATCTGGGGTCGTGAGTTCGAGATGCAGCGTTGCAGCGTCTGCGGCATGCCCTTCACCACACAGGCGGCCTTTGCGTTCCTGCAGGCCGCGCAGGCGGAGTGGGAGCCAGGTGCAGAGCAGCAACCCCCGCTCTGCGAGGAGTGCGGGAAAAAGGCGGTCGCCCGTCAGATAGCAAACGCTGGGAAGTACCTATAAGCGAGTAGACGAACCCACCTCTCGTCTTTGCGCAAGAGCAACGCTCCCACTTCAATGCTGCCGACCCTTGCACATGCGCCTGCAAGGGTCTACCGGCTGCAAGCCCTATAATACTCCCGTCATTGCGAGCGCAGGCGAAGCCGGAGCGCGGCAACCTAGGGCACTAACTCACGGTTTTGGGAAGGATGGCTGAAGTGATACCCGTCCTTGTCGTCATTTGATTAGTGAAGGGTATAGATCGATCCAGTTGGGATTCATCTCCTCGATCAAGGCCAGCTTCTTATTACGTGAGCCGCTCTTTATTTGCTTTTCCCTCACTATCGCGTCAGCGATGCTGTCGCTTACCTCAAAGTACCCCAGCTTATCGACCGCTCTATCTTTGCTGAACCCCTTGATCTCCTTGCTCTTGTGCTCGTGAATCCGCTTGATAAGATCCGATGTCACACCGGTATAAAGCGTGCCGTTTCGCTTGTTGAAAAGCATGTCACCG